>CACZRT010000057.1 GCA_902783585.1 uncultured Lachnospiraceae bacterium
ATCAAACATCTCATTTTCCTGTACATTAGAAGACTGAATCCAAGGAATATCTCCGTCCCAATATTCATCTACACTTGTTTTTGGAGTACCTCCGCCGATGACGCTTCCTACTATATCCCCTAACTTACGCTGTTCCCAATCGTCAGTAAACCCGCCAAATCGTATCTGTGGTTTTTTCTTACATTCTTCCATATTATTCACCCAACAGAAGTGATCGGAGCTCACTTATGCCTTTCATATCGTATTCGTTTCCTACCAAATCATCCATCATGGATACCAAAGAGTGCTCTGCTTCCTGAATCCCCTGTTCAATATCAGTATAAGTCATCTCGTATTTTTTAGTCAGTGCCTGAACCTTAGAAGACAATTCTTTGACGACCTCATCCGGGAATTGTGAGAGGGCTTTCATAACAGGTTCAATCCATTTTTTTCGGAGCAACTCTTTTGCCTGTTCATCAGTAAGAGATTCAATGGTTTGTTTGATCTTTTCCTGTAATTCTCCATTGGCTTTTTTTACTTGATCCTTGAGAGTCTTTTCTTCATTAATCAGTGAATTGACCTGAATCAAGATCCGTTCATATTCTGTCTCTGCATGTCCTTTTAGTGCTTTTACTTGTTTTTGTACTTCTTTGTTAATCCAAGCATCACATTCTTCACTGATAGCATCACTGCCCTTGTCTTCTTCCGGAACTGCCTCCAGCAATTCTTCATACCGGCTGTCAATGGCGAATAATTGTTCTTCTAATGCTTTAATAGCATCGGCATCCTCTTTTAATAAGGTACTCTTAATCAACTCATATGGAAGAATATGACCAACCCAGCCTTCCTGAACTTCTTCTTCCTTCCCGTTCTTCTTTTTTGTAACCATATATGGATCAACTTTTTTTACTGCGTTAAAGCCTTCCGTCTGAATAATCTCAAGATCAATAGAGATGGTTTTCCACTCATCGTTTAACGCCTGATATGCTTTATATGGATCAATCAACGTAATATTGTCCAGCCGGCGGAACATCTCCCGACTTATGATTTCTTCTTGCATCGGAACAATTACGGAACTTACCCGTTCTACCAATCCTTCATACAGTTCTTCCTCAAATCCGGCAAATGCAGTCTGATATTTCTTATTGAACGATATAACATCTTCATTCTCCTTGATTGCGGTTTGAATGTTAACCGCCTTCAAAGTAACATATGGAGAATCATCTACTGTGAACAAATGCTCCTTTAGAGATGGAAATGCTTCCCAGTATTGGTTTAATTCCGATAACTCATTTTTCGGGATTCCTCCATACATGAGAGCATACATATCCCAACTCTCCGGCTTATCAGAAGAATCTACATATCTAGGAATATTCAAATTATAATCATTTGCCCGAATCTCTTCCTTCGTAACTACCTTTGAGAATTTGTCAATGCTCTTACGTCCCACTATGGTATCCACAATTCTCTTAATGTCTGATGCCTGCAAGACATTGTTCTTACCCATCTTCACATACCCTTTGGAGGCATCTATAATCAAGACATCATTGCGCTGACGTTTCTGCTTTAATACCATGATAATTGTCGGAATTCCCGTCCCAAAGAATATATTGGCAGGCAATCCTATAATGGCGTCGATGTGATCATTCTCAACCAGATTCTTACGGATCTCACCTTCTTCTCCACCACGGAATAGAACTCCGTGTGGCAGTACAATAGTCATAATTCCGTCGCTTTTCAAATGATAGAGATCATGAAGCAGGAAAGCGTAATCAGCTTTTGATTTTGGAGCCAGCCCAAATCTGGCATATCGAGGATCGTGTTCTTTATTCATAGGATCCCAGTTCTGTGAATACGGAGGATTGCTGACAACTGCATCCACGTACAGCGGATCATAAGTTCCGGCAGGATCTGACTCATCAAAGTACGGCCAATCATCCTCTAAGGTATCACCATTGCGCGTGACAATATTATTGGGGAGAATTCCACGCATGACCAGATTCATTCGAGTCAAATTATATGTATTCTCTTTTAATTCCTGCGCATAATACTTGATATTATTAGAATCCTGAATCCTTTTTGTAATGGAATGACCAATATTAATCAGTAATGAACCAGATCCGGAAGTTGGATCATAGATTTTGATTTCCTTACGATCTTGCAAATGGTCTGCAACAATCTCAGACATTAATAATGATACCTCATGAGGGGTATAGAATTCACCTGCTTTCTTACCTGCATTTGCAGCAAACATATTAATCAAATATTCATAGATAAAACCAAGAACATCATATCCCTGCTTTCCATCCATAGGAATATCCTTAATCAAATACAGAAGACCGCTAATCGCTTTCGTTCTGGCTCCGGAAGTTTCTCCGAGCTTTGTCAGTCCGGTTTCTAAGGTATGGAAGATTCCATCATAGACCCTACGATGATTATGACCAATCAATCTGGAGAATGCTGATAATGCAGTAATGACATCATCGACACTAAAATCCTTCCCCTTTGCTATCCAGGTAGAAAACAGATTATCATATGCTATAAAATAACCGATATTTTCCTGCATATTATTAACAATATCTTTATCTTCTTCCTTTAGATATTGCATATCTTCTTCGGAAGCCCCCATACTGCGAAAATAATCTTCTTCCTTTTCAGATAGATATTTATAGAATATAAACCCCAAGATGTAATCCTTATATTCATTCGCTTCAATCTTCGATCGCATTTTATTGGCGGATTCCCAGATTCGGGACGCTAATTGCTGCTTATTCATGATATGAATTCCTCCAACTGATATATGATATTTTATTATACCTTTCTATTCGCATAGAATCAATCCGCTTTTTAGTTTCTATGTCGTTCAGTCCTTTTCATCTCTCATCTTCTATTCCTCAATTCCCCGGAATTATAAAACATGGAATTGTATTTTTCCCCATTTCTGCGTATAATCATACTATGTGACATATAGTTAATTATGATATCAGATAAGGAGTTCTGTATGAAAACCTGTATGAACAAGACATTATTACAATACATAAAACGTGCAGCCGCTCTCTCCATGACGGCGGTTCTGCTTCTTACCACTGCCTGTGGCAAGACCGGAGGAAGCGGGAACGGGACTGGTAGTGCCGGCAGTGGAAGCGGCGATCCGGAATTCGATGAATTCCTGGAAAATCTGTTTATAGAAGAAATGGAGGACAATACCCTGAACCTTCATTTCACATTAAAGGATCCTTCCCTCTATGGCCTAGAGGACATGGAGCCAACCCTCGGCGATCTGACCGACCGCGACTTTGCCAATATGGAGGAGGATTTCGAGGATCTGAAGGAGACCTTCAAGGAACTGGAATCCTATGATTACGATGATCTAAGCGACAAGCAGAAGCTCACCTATGACATTCTGCATAAATACATGGAGCGTGAGCTTGACATGGAGGACTGCAAGTATGAGGGGACGATCTTCGGAATCGTAACCGGTGTGCAGAGCAATATGCCGCTTAATATGTCCCTGTATGAGTTCTATAATCAGGATGATGTCGAAGATTATCTGGCACTCATGGACCAGATGGATGATTATTTTGATTACTGTACGGATTATGAGGCTTACCGGACAGAGCAGGGCTTTGGCATGTCGGATGTGATGATCGATGATGCCGTGGAACAGTGCGAGACCTTCTTAGAGCACCGGGAAGATAACTATTTGATTACCACCTTTGACCATAAGATTGATGCTATGGATCTGTCGGACAGCGA
>CACZRT010000058.1 GCA_902783585.1 uncultured Lachnospiraceae bacterium
AAGGAGGATAAGAACATGGCAAATGACAGACGACCGGACGATATGGTCCGGATCACAACCCCGGAGCTTGCGGACGCATTTATCGAAGAACAGATCGCAGCACTTCGGGAACAGATCGGAGATAAGAAGGTACTCTTGGCGCTATCCGGAGGTGTGGATTCTTCCGTAGTGGCAGCTATGCTCATCAAAGCAGTGGGGCAGCAGCTTACCTGTGTGCATGTGAATCATGGACTGCTTCGGAAAGGAGAACCGGAGCAGGTCATCGAAGTATTCCGCAACCAGATGAAGGCCAATCTGGTCTATGTGGATGCCACAGACCGCTTCTTAGACAAGCTTGCAGGAGTTACCGATCCGGAAACCAAGCGTAAGATCATCGGTGGAGAATTCATCGAGGTATTCGCAGAAGAAGCCCGCAAATTAGACGGTATTGAATTCCTTGCACAGGGAACCATTTGGCCGGATATCTTAGAAAGCGAAAAAGGGATTAAGGCTCATCACAACGCCGGCGGACTTCCGGAAGATATGAAGTTCGAACTGGTAGAGCCGGTCAAGATCCTGTTCAAGGACGAAGTTCGTATTGTTGGCGAAAGACTGGGGCTTCCTGCTAATATGGTATACCGTCAGCCATTCCCGGGACCGGGACTTGGTGTCCGCTGTCCGGGTGCCATTACACGAGACCGCTTAGAAGCCGTTCGGGAAGCAGATGCGATCCTTCGGGAAGAATTCGCCAAGAATGGTTTGGAAGGTAAGGTATGGCAGTATTTCACCGTCGTACCGGATTTCAAATCAACCGGAATCAAGGACGGTGAGCGTACCTTTGAATGGCCGGTCATTATCCGGGCAGTCAATACGACCGACGCCATGACCGCTGAGGTTGAGGATATTCCATTTGAATTGATGAAGCATCTGGTAAAGAGGATTACGACAGAGGTAATTGGAGTCAATCGGGTACTGTATGACTTCACGCCGAAGCCGAGCGGGACGATTGAGTATGAATAATCACCAAAATCTCGCAAGTCAAGGAATATCAAGGCTTGCGAGATTTATTTATAATCTTTTATGAATATAAAACATACAATACAAGATAGTTTCAGTAAAGTTTTTAGATATTCATTGATGTTAAATTGCTTTTTTAGTATAATAGAGAATATAATTAAATAAAAACTATCAATTTTGTTTTGCCATATTGAAGACTAGGCTTTTTATATCTTATAAATTGATTTGATTCGAGAGAAAAAACATTAGAGATTATATGAAAATTATTAGGTTTTTGTTTTTAATACAAAATCCATTTAACACTTTAATGTGAGTTTTAAATTAATTATGAAAATAGTTTTATGAGAATTTAGTTTCACTTGTTAAATAAATATTGAATAGATAAATAAAAAGTTTGATGTGTATTATTTGTTGAAGATTCTGATGTTGAGTTCTAAGAAAAACTGAAAAGAGTCATAATAAGACAAGCTTTATTAGCTTTTTGAGTGAAATCTAACGATTTTTATTTAAATAAAACAAGATGAACAATTTTTTATAAATCGAGGAGTGTGATGAATTTTGAATTTGGAGATTGTCAAAAAACTTTCTTACGATGAACTTCGTAAAAAATATCGTAATTACATGCAAAATGAAGGATTTGGAAAGAGCTCGATTCAGACTGCATATAGTGATACATTTTATTTGTGGCGAAAAGAGCGCCCTGATGTATTTTGGACTGTAGTCGAAGCACCTGATTTTGAGGAGATAGCTCAAACTATTTTGAAAAAAACAATAAAACAAAATTCATCTGGGAATGTGGATTCTCTTATCGGGGGATATATGTCGCATCTGAGACGGTTTAGGAGATTTCTGTTACGCGATGATGAGATAATGACCTTGACTAATGAGTCTACGGAAAAGAAATTGAGAAAACCACAGGTGCCTGTTCCAACGAATGAACAAGTTGAACATTATCTACATGTATGGAATGAGCTGGAAAACTATTATTTACAAGAGGAGGCATTGGATAAACTGTTCCTTTCCCTTTGTCCGGATAATAAAGATATTTGTGACATTTTATTAAAAGTTGCAACACTCAATGACTTTTACAGTACAAACATTTTTTCTGTATATCCAGTAGCGAAACATATTCAGGCGTTAAATATTGACGGACGACTTAAAGCTGGCGATATTACACTTATTAGTGAGATTCAAAAAGTAACTATAAATAATATTGAGAAGAATTTTTATTCTTTTGCCACTAAATATTGTAGCCATCATAATCCAACGGATTATCCGATTTATGATATCTATGTGGATAAGGTACTTTGCTATTTCAGGGATCAAGACGGTTTCACATCGTTTAAGGCAGAAGATTTGAAAGACTATGTTAAGTTCAAAGGGATATTGATTGATTTTAGGATATTTTATGGTCTTGAAAAATATAACTTAAAAGAAATTGATAAATACATATGGCAACTTGGAAAAGAGTGGTTTCCCAAGAACTATAGAAAAAACGAACGTTTAAAGAAATAAAGGATTAGATAAAGGTATCTTCTGTTAAAATGTTTACTATATTGAAGTCGAAAAGACTTGAAATAAAAAACTTAAATGATAAATGAATATTCACTAAAAAAATAGATGGATTTTTGAAATATGATATTGTATATTATAAAAGTAAGGTTATGTGAAATAGATTTTTTATAGAAGGGAGGGGTGTAATGTGTTTTATTCTCCATTAAGATATCCAGGGGGAAAGGGAAAACTAGAGCCATTTATGGAATTGTTAATCAAGCAAACGGGACATATGGGAGGTACTTATGTGGAACCATTTGCTGGTGGAGCAGGTATTGCATTAGAATTGTTAGAAAAAGGAATTGTTAATGATATTGTAATTAATGATTTGGATAAGGGGATATATTCATTTTGGAGAGCGATACTTACTGAAACAGATAGATTTGTAAATGATATACGAACTGTTGAGTTGACAATAGATGAATGGAATAGACAGAGAAAAATCATTGATGATTGTAGTCGGTATAGATATGATCTTGGCTTCGCAACATTTTATATGAATAGAACCAATAGATCAGGAATAATAAAAGGAGGTGTAATTGGTGGTATAGAACAAGCGGGCAATTGGAAAATGGATGCAAGATTTAACAGGGAGGTACTGATTGAACGTATAGTTAAAGTTGCAAGTCGAAAAAAACATATTTACCTATATAATAAAGATGCTAATTCGTTTATTGAAAATTATTTGCCAAAATATCAGCAGAATGCATTTGTTTATTTTGATCCTCCTTATTTTGAAAAAGGAAAGCAATTATATTTGAATTTCTTTTCCTTTGATGATCACGTTAGGATTGAGAGAATGATAAATAACCAAGTTAATTGTGATTGGGTTATTACATATGATGATGTTCCGGAAATTGCAAATATTTATCAAAATCATATTTTGAGAAGATTTGATTTGAATTATAGTGCTGCTGTAAAAAGAAAAGCAAGTGAAATAATTATCTTTAAGCGGCAAAATATGGTACCAACGGATAGTCAATTGCAACAGAATGGAATATGTGTAAATTTACGATAGAGGAGGACTACGAGTGTACAAGCGATTAAAAATAAATGATTTTAGACAATTTAAGGATATGGATATTTTTTTAGGGAAAAGATTGACGGTCTTAGCTGGACGAAATTCAACAGGTAAGTCTACAATTTTAGGTATATTGGCCAATAGTGGTGAATTAAAAAAGAAAGATGGGACAACTTATGCAGATGGGCAATTCAGAGCAGAATTCAGTGAGATTTTTCATGGAAGCAAAAAATATGATGCTTCAGGGTCGGATAGAATTCAAATAGATATAGTCGATCAAAATGATAAGCAGATTGATTATAGAAAATTCCGGACTGCTTGGCAAAATGATAATGGGAAAGATCGATTTAGAGTGATTCCATTAAAAATGCTTGAGGATGGGAAAAAAACAGAAGCTAAAATGCAGATACCTGTTATTTATTTGGGATTATCTAGACTGTTTCCTATAGGTGAGGCTAATGAGGATAAAATAACCACAAAAAAGATAAAGTTCATTGATGATGAACAGAAACAGTGGTTTGTTGAACAATACACACGGATATTATCGCTATACGACACAGTTGCGGATGTTAGTAATTATTCAATAGGAGAAACTGATAAGAAAAAAGGTGTTGGAATAGAAACGGATAAGTATGATTATCTAACAAATTCATCAGGGCAAGATAACTTGGGGCAGATATTAATGGCTATCCTTTCATTTAAGAGACTAAAAAACAAGAGAGAAGAATGGACAGGTGGACTTCTCTTAATTGATGAGATAGATGCAACACTTCATCCGGCGGCACAGAAGAGACTTATTGATTTGCTTATAAAAGAAGCAAAAGTGAATGACATACAAGTTATTGTAACAACACATAGTTCAGATTTACTTAAGCATATTTGCAGCAAGAATGCGCATAATAATATTAGTAAGAATAATGATGTTGAATTGTACTATTTTACAAATGGAAATAGGCGTTTAGAAATGAAACGCAATCCAGATTATTCAACAATTGAAAACGATTTATTGGTGGAATCTATGTTGCAAAATTCAAATAAAGTAAAAGTATATTCAGAAGATGAAGAAAATAGATGGTTTATACGCAAATTAGTACCAGAGTATATGCCTTATGTAGATATATTAGATGTCAAAATTGGATGCGATCAGTTATTAAGTCTATACAATGGAGATATCTCATATTTTGGAAATGTACTAATTGTGCTTGATGGAGATGTAAAGGATAAGGATTTACAGAGGATACCTGATCAATTAAGAAATCGATTGAGTAATATTATAAAATTACCTGGAAATGTGAGACCAGAGGAAGTAATTTATAAATATATTATTAGTTTGGATTCAGAACACCCATATTGGGAGAATGCTGGTAAGGTTGATATGAATTGGACATATTTTAAGGAAAATGGACCAGATTCATCAAGATATGCTCAAGAGAAGGATAGAGAAAAATATAAAAAATGGTTTACTGAGCATCAAGCTATTTTTGATTCGACTAAGTTATTTGATTTTTGGTCCGCTGATAATAGAGAACTAGTTGATTACTTCAAAAAGAGTTTTATTGAGGCATATAATTCAGTTGCAAATAGAATATTCGCAATTACAATTAAGTAAGTTTTTAGGTGATAAAATGTTGGCTTGGTTTGTGAAAGTATCTCTGATTATACAAGGGATCTAGGCCAAGTTGAAAGTACAATCCCCTTGGCAACATTTTGGCAACAGTTCATCAGTAAGGCACAATAATTTATGGAAATGAGAGAATTATTACGGTAGATATGTGACAAAACTTAAACAGAATTGTTTAGATATAATATCGGGTTGCCGAGTACAAATAATCACCATAATCTCGCAAGTCAAGGAATATCAAGGCTTACGAGATTTCTTTATTTCATCTGATATCAAAGAATACATAAAATCGTAGCCATATATAGAAATGTCTACGGTTTTATGTTACAATAAATATCATTTATTTCCTCGAGGTACGCCCATGACCAACTACTTACCCCAACTTCGATCCGGAGCAGAGACAGCATTTATTGATGCGTCGAATAAATCGAATCTTGCCTATACGCCGACCTTTGTGTCCAATGATTATAGAAATGGAGTGAAGGTGCTGGGGACTATTGATGAGGAGTTGCGTGGCTGCGAGTCCTTTATTATTAGTGTTGCTTTTATTACTCCTAGTGGAATTACACCGTTGCTTTTGACATTACGTGAATTAGAGCGCAGGGGTATTGAGGGAAAGATTCTTACTACGGATTACAATATGTTCACAGATCCAAGAGCATTGGATCGACTGGCAGATTTTAAGAATATTGATCTCCGTATGTATCATGAGCAGTCTATAAGTAGTTCTCTTGTTTCTGAGGATCTGTATTCTGATAGTCAGGTAGATACGGAAAAGATTGGTTTTCACACAAAGGGATATATTTTTCAAAAGCAGAAGGATGTATTTACAATGATTATTGGTAGTTCCAATATGACGGGTAAGGCATTGTCTGTTAATAAGGAATGGAATACAAAGCTGATTACCACTTCGGAAGGTGAAATGTATCAGAATGTAATTCACGAATTTGAGAAGCTATGGAATGATGAGAGGCATACGAAGAAATATATTGATTTCATTGAAGAGTATAAGCTTCGCTATGAGGTGATTAAAAAACAGAGAAGGATTGCTCTGGAATCTTCACGTTCTGTTAATGCTGAGAATAATCAGTTTTCTAACACCAATCAGAACACTCCTATTTCATTGGAGCAATATCGGTTGGAGCCAAATAAAATGCAGGTCGGTTTTATTCATAATTTGCAAAAGCTGATCCAAACAGGCGAGGATAAAGCGCTGTTGATAAGTTCAACGGGAACCGGTAAGACCTATGCTTCAGCTTTTGGCATTCGAGATGCGCTGAAACCGGAAGGTAAAGTTTTGTTCATTGTTCATCGTAAGCGAATTTTGAAACAGGCTATGAATTCTTTTCAGACTGTATTTGGCCGCAGTAAGAAAATGGCCTTTCTTACAGGCGAAGATAAGGATATGAACAGTGTCGGATCATCAGATTTCGTCTTTGCTATGATCAACATGATTTCCAAAAAAAATATACTTACAGTATTTCAGAGAAATGAATTTGATGTTATTGTATTTGATGAGGTTCATCATGCAGCAGCTTCCATGTATCAAAAAGTTCTTTCTTATTTTGAACCAAAATTCTTATTGGGTATGACGGCAACGCCAGATCGAACGGATGGCGAGAATATATATGAGATTTTTGATCACAACATTGCATACGAAATTAGATTGCAACAGGCATTAGAGAATAATTTGCTTTGTCCATTTCATTATTTTGGAATTACAGATATTACAATTGACGGAACAGATATTAGTGATGATGTAATTAAGCGTGCTAGTGAGGGTGATTTTACACTGTTTAATATGCTAACCTCTGATGAGCGGGTAGAGTATATTATTCACCAGACGAAGTTTTATGGTTATTCTGGAGATCGTGTGAAGGGGCTAATGTTTTGTTCGACGATTCGTGAGGCTGAGCGATTATCGGAAAAATTGAATCAAAAAGGACTGCGAACTTTTGCATTGTCGGGCAGTAATTCTGAGGAAGAGCGGGAAGATGTGATAGAGCGTTTGGTAAGTGATGATCGTAAGGATTATCTAGATTACATTTTAACGGTAAATATTTTTAATGAAGGTGTTGATATTCCTGAGATTAATCAGGTGGTGATGCTGCGCCCTACAGAGAGCTCAATTGTATTTGTTCAGCAGCTTGGGAGAGGACTGCGAAAACATGAATCAAAGGAATATGTAGTGGTGATTGATTTTATTGGTAACTACAACAATAATTTCTTGATACCGATTGCCTTGTCTGGAGATCGAACTCGTAATAAGGACAACTTGAGAAAATATATGATGGAAGGGACAAATGTGATTCCCGGTATTTCTACTGTTCATTTTGATGAGATCTCCAAAAAACATATTTTTGAGTCTATTGATGCATCGAGTACGCCACTTAGTATGCTGAAAGAAAAATACTATAATTTGAAATATAAATTAGGTAAGGTGCCGACAATTGTTGACTTCTATCAATTTGGTGAGATTGATCCGATTCTTTTTATGGATTATCAAAAGGGTTCATATGATAAGTTTGTAAGGCGAATTGATAAGGATTCCAATCTGCCTGAATTTAATTCCTGGCAATCGGCAACTTTGGATTTTGTATCGTTGAATCTGGCCAACGGAAAGCGAATTCATGAACTTCTTATTTTGCAACTGCTGTTAGAGAAAAAAGAACTGGACTGGGAGGATATCAGAGAGTCATTACAATCCCATCAAGTTACGGTTCGAGACGAGGATATACGGTCTGCATTGTTGGTCTTGAAAAAAGAATTTATCAATACACAAAGTGAGAAAACGAAGTATAAGGAAGTTAATCTGTTAAATAACTATCTTCGAGATGTTGAATTTCAAATGCGGGATCATATAGAGCAGGATTCGGTTAGTATTTTTCACAGTTATTTATTTGGATTGCATTCAACGTTAGAAGAATCATTTGCTAATGAATTAAGGCGGATTGTGGAATATGGAATTCTGCGTTATTATGACTATTATTCGGAGGCCGATGAGGATAATTTGGTGCTGTATCAAAAGTATTCCAGAAAGGATGTCTGTCGAATCCTGAACTGGGAACGGGATGATAGTGCGACGATATATGGATACCGGATTAAACATGGAACGTGCCCGATTTTCGTTACATATGAAAAGAAAGAAGATATTTCCGAGAGCACGAAGTATGAAGATCAGTTTGTAGATCATTCTACTTTTAGCTGGATGACGCGTAGTAATGTGCGGATGGATAGTAGAGAAGCACAGGATATTATTCATGCAGAGGAAAATGGTTTAAGAATCTATCTTTTTATCAAAAAAAGCGATGGAGAAGGAACAGACTTCTATTATTGCGGAAAGGTGGTTCCAGAGTCTTGGCGAGAAACGACGATTCAAGATGATAAGGGTAACACAAGACCAATTATGAATTTTCTAATGCGAATGGATCATTCAGTACGAAATGATATTTACGAGTATTTTACAAAGTGATATCTGGCGTTGAGGAAATATATTGGAATATAAATAATGTTAATCATAAAATATCAAATTACTGGAGATAACAATGAAAACAATTAAAGTAGTAGCGGCAATCATTATATCCTATTACACCAATCCTGCAACCGGTCTTATATCCAAGAAAGTCTTTTCTACTCAGCGTGGTTACGGTGAGTTTGAAGGCGGCTGGGAATTTCCGGGCGGTAAAGTGGAGATTGGTGAGACTCCGGAGGAAGCTCTTGTGCGGGAAATAAAAGAGGAGTTAGATACGAAGATTAGTGTGGACGAATACTTAGATACTGTTGAATATGATTATCCGTCTTTTCATTTGTCTATGGATTGTTTTATATGCAGTATTGTGGAAGGGGATTTGGTTCTTAAGGAACATGAGGCGGCAAGATGGCTTTCTAAAGAGGAGCTGCGTAGTGTGGATTGGCTTCCGGCGGATGTGACACTGATTAAGAAGATTCAGGATATATTATAACTGCGTGATGCATTGCAATACATTCAGAATGTAATCATTACGGAAAAGGTTGTAAAGCATCCGGATAGAGCGGAGGCGGATGGTTTCTTTATTTTTCTATATGTAGCAGTGGAAGAAGCGTTATCAAACGCTGTTTACCATCGAGCATATGATAAATGCGAGCCGATTGAGGTACGTGTTGAAAATGACAGAATTGAAATTGTGAGCTTTCCGGGATTTGATCGCTCTGTAACGCTTGAAGGTTAAGAAAACAATCGTGTATCAAACCGCCGTTACAGAAACCGTCGTATTGTCGACTTCCTAAAAGAATTGCATTTGACAGAAGGTAGAAATACTGGATTTAAGAAGATTCTAGATGCTTTAGAAGCAAATGGCTCTCCAAAACCGGAATTTGAGACGGATGAGGATAGAAGTTATTTTATAACGAGGTTGTTTGTACATGAAGCATTTGCTAAGGATGTAAATGAGCGAAGTTTGAGCCAAGTGAATAATAATAATGAGCGAAGTTTGAGCGGAGTTTTGAGCGAAGTTTTAAAAAGAAGCGATTTTTGTAAATTAGAAAAGTTAATCAAATTTATTGAAGAAAAGGGAGAAATAACGCCGAAGGAGGCAGAAGCAGTTAGCGGAAAATCAGCAGCAACGGTAAGGAGGTATTTGAAAATTTTGGTTGGGACAGGTTATGTAGAAGCAGAAGGAAATACAAATAATTCTGCTTATAAGATTAATTTGCAATGAAGTAGAGATAAGCAAACCGTATTGATTTATTTAGTGATAAATCCTGCCTTTGTAAATTGCGAAAATTTCCCTTGCAAATCCTTTCGCTATGCATTATAGTTTACATAACTTCTCAGGAAAAAGCAGAGAATCTTCTACATGAAAACCACCGGGACTTGCACCAATGAAGATTTTTCCCTCTGGTACTAATTTGGTACTAAAAGTTTCTTGAAAAGGATGCAATAGGTAGAATCGTATAATATTTCTAAACCTAATAGTATAGAAAACGAATTGAAATGCCATCTGATACTTTGAATTCTGCGAGTACGAATAAGACTTTATGGAAAGAACAGAATGAATGGAGATTAATATCTTGTAATGATATGTTATCTGATGACAATAATTATAATTGTGTTTTTTATCCTATATCTAAAGTGTATTTGGGGCAAAAAATGCGGATGGCACAGAGAAAACAAATAATTGATATTTGTAAATCAAAGGGAATACCATATGTAGGAGTTATTCAGAGTAATGAAGAATATAAAATGAAAGATTGTAATGGGTTGTGTGAGAATTGTAATCGGATGAAAGGTTAGGAACTACACTATGGAACTCGAAATAAGCATTGAGGACATACTGAACAAAAGAAGAATAGAATCTGACCGTATTGAGTTCAAGTCAGGCTGGAATCCGGATGATATATATCGTAGTGTTTGTGCATTTGCCAACGACTATAACAACGAAGGCGGCGGATATATTGTTGTTGGGGTTGAAGAAAAAGATGGTATCGCAGTGCGTCCGGTTAAAGGAGTACCGGAGAATAAGCTGGATCAGATTCAAAAAGAAATCGTTCAGTATAACAATTTGATAGCACCACCATATTTCCCTAAGGTTGTCCCTGCCGAAATTGATGGAAAATGGGTGGTTGTCATTGTTGCCAGAACAGGAGTCGAACGACCATATAAGGCTCCAGAGCATATGACGAGCAAGAAGGATAAGAAATATAATTATTATATTCGATATCTGACAAGCTCTGTGAAAGCAAATCATGAGCAAGAGCGGGAACTGATTAATATGTCTGATCAGACTCCGTTTGATTGCAGAGCAAATCATAAAGCCACGTTTGATGATATTTCCCTATTGTTACTGGAAGATCATTTGCGTAAAACGGAAAGTCGGTTAGCGAAACAGGTCCGGGAGCGTGGTATTGAAGATATTCTGGAAGATATGCAGCTTTTAGTAGGTCCGTCGGAATTACGCTATATTCAGAATGTGGCACTTATGATGTTTTGCGAGCATCCGGAGAAATTTTTTGGATATACCTATGTACAAATGACCGTATTCCCAAAAGGAAGTGTAGAAAATCCAAGTATTAGTGAGGATTATCCTAATATTACAGGATCTGTTCCGCAAATGATACAGGCGACACTAGATCGCTTTCGTAATCTAATTATTAAGGAGAAAGTGCTTAAAGTACCTGGTCAGAGGGAAACGCTTCACATACTCAATTATCCGGAAAAGGCAATTAAAGAGGCTGTTGTTAATGCGTTTTATCATAGGGATTATATGTCGTATGAACCAATCACTATTGAAGTTGAACCGGATTGCATCAATATTATGAATTTTCCGGGGATTGATAGATCTATCTCCGAAAAAACAATTGCAGAGGGTGAAAGATTTGTGTCCAGATACTATCGGAATAGGAGACTCGGTGAATTCTTGAAGGAACTGGACTTATCTGAGGGACATTCTACCGGTATTCCAACAATTCAAGAAGAACTTGAAAAGAATGGATCGCCAAGAGCTGAGTTCATTACAGATGAAGATAGGCGTGCGATGAGGGTAAGGATTCCGATACATCCTGCTTTCTTAGAAGATTCAGGCAATGATAGTAATAACTTGTTTCAAAATGAAACAAGTTTTGAAACAAGTTTGAAACAAGTTTTGAAATCTCAAGATTATAATAAATTAATCCCTATTATAAGAATGTTGGAGAAAGAGAAAGAAATTAACATTCAAGAAGTGATGGCAATAACTAAAAAATCAAGGACTACGGCATGGCGTTATATGAGGATTTTGATTGATTTAGGGGTTGTTGAAACGGAGGGGGATACAAATAATACAGTTTATCGAATACATCAATAATTAATTGTTGTTATGAAAAGCAGTATACCTCTGATTACACGAAGGTGCCAGGTTAAGCAGATAGTACAGTTCCATTGGCAACATTTTGGCAACAATTTATCGGTAAGGCACAATAATTTATGGAAATGAGAGAATTATTACGGTAGATTTACACTAAAACCTAAACAGAACTGCTTAGGAACAATATCGATTTACCGAGTACGAATAATTGACAAAATCCCGCAAGTTAAGGAAATCAAGGCTTGCGAGATAGATGCAGATTATACAGGATTTAAGTCATCTTCTGATTGTCAATGAGATAGATGATAAGATCGTCTCATCTTGTGTATGCATGATATTCCGAATCTGACAAGGAATGTTAGTCCGTATGCCTTTATGTTTTTTTGTTTAGGAGAGAAGGAGATTGCCGCTTCCAAGTATTATAATGTATAATGTAAATGTCACAGACCAACAATACATTATATAGAGGTATCAGAATGAAGAGAATCATCCCGTTCCTATTAATTCTATTATTGAGCATGACAGGTTGTGCGGCACAGGAAGAAGATGCAGAGCTTGTGGCGGATGAGATCGTGAAAGAGAGTGAGAATATGAGTACTATATATCTTGCGGGCGGCTGCTTTTGGGGCGTACAGAAATTCTTTGATCAGTTTGATGGTGTGATTGCCACGGAAGTGGGATATGCGAACGGACCGGAAGAGGAACCGTCCTATCGTGAAGTGTGCGATGGGAGCGGGCATGCGGAGACGGTTAAGATCATATATGATCCGTCGATCATCACCCTGACGGATTTGCTTGATTATTATTTTATGATCATTGATCCGCTGTCTGTTAATAAGCAGGGAAATGATAGAGGGATCCAATATCGGACCGGAATCTATTATACAAATGAGGATCAGATTGTGGAGATCGAAGCGGTATACAAACAGCAGGAGGATAAGACGGGAGTGAATCTGGCGGTTGAAATGGAGCCGCTTAAGAATTTCTATACTGCGGAAGAATATCATCAGAAGTATCTTGATAAGAATCCGGGTGGCTATTGCCACATTCCTGCATCGATGTTCCGATTGGAACAAAAATAGGATACCAATAGCAGGGGGAATAATATTTATTCAAATAAGTCTGGTGGGATCACGATTCGTGATTCCGCCTCTTTTATATTGGTGGTTTAATATATGAAGATCCATTTGCAAATTGTTGATATATATAGTACGATTTGAGTGAGATAGGAATCGAATTATATTATAGATTTGGTATGATAAGCTAATCTTGATAATAATGCTGAGATTTTGGATTGAATCAAGTTATATTATCTAAATCTATTTCAAAAGAATCCTCTATTATAATACTTGAATAAAATACAAAATATTAATGTTTATATATCATATACGATGCTAATAGATAATATATTGCATTTTATGTGCGGATGCGTTATATTGAATACAGTGAAGTAGTGCCGGACGGACTGGATAGTTGTGATAGGAAGGAGTGTCGGGATGAAGATTAACGGAGAACTGCGGGAGAAGGCCATTATCGAGGAGCTTTCGTCAAGATTTAAGCAATACCGCATTGCTTATCCGATGACCAGGGCGGAGCTTGCTGAGAAGTCAATGGTTTCAATTGGAACGATAGCACGATTTGAGAACGGCAATGATATAGGTGTGATGAATCTGATCAAGATTCTTAAAGTCCTTGCTCTTGATGATAAACTTGATCTTCTGATACCCGACCCACAGGATAGACCATCATATTATATTAACAAAAACACTCCGAAGAAGAGGGCGACTAAACGCAAAAATAATGATAATGCCTGGAAATGGGGCGATGAAGAATGATAAATACTGCAGAAGTATATCTTTGGGGGACTTGTATAGGTTATATTCATCAGGATGAAGCTGATGCTGCAGCAAGCTTTGAGTATGACAAAAGGTTTCTAAAGAGCGGAATACAGTTGTCGCCGTTTAAGATGCCTTTATCCGACAGGATATATTTGTTTCCGGAACTCAGCCGTGTTGATGCATTCAAAGGCATTCCGGGATTGCTTTCCGATTCTCTGCCGGACAGATTCGGGAATGCTGTTATAGATAAATGGCTTGCAGATCAGGGACGTTCCTCTGGATCATTTACAGCAATCGAAAGACTTTGCTATACAGGCAGACGTGGTATGGGAGCGCTTGAGTATGTTCCGGCGACCGGTCCTGATCATAAAAACAGTGAGGTCGACGTGACTGAGATGACTGAACTTGCATCCGGGATTTTATCAGGTAAAGAAAGTGCTGTACTGACTGATAAGACGGCAAGCATATTGCAGCTGCTGGAAATAGGTTCCTCGGCAGGAGGCGCAAGAGCGAAAGCAATCATTGCCTGGAATGAAAAAACAGGCGAGATTAAGTCGGGACAAGTGGATGCAGGAAGAGACTTTGACTATTGGCTCATCAAATTCGACGGAGTTTCAGGCAACGGAGATCACAATATGGTCGATAAAAAGCAATATTCACTTATTGAGTATGCGTACTATCTTATGGCTGTTGACCTGGGTATTGAGATGAGCGAGTGCCGCATATATGAAAAGGATGGACTTCATCATTTCATGACAAAACGTTTCGACCGTATAAATGGTGATAAAGTACATATGCAGACACTTGCTGCACTGGGGCATTTCGACTACAATATTCCGGATGTATGCAGTTATGAATTATATAACGATTATGCAAGGCGGCTTGGTATAGGCAAAGACGGTATTGAGCAGATTTTCAGACGCATGGTATTTGCGGTTCTTGGAGGCAATTGCGATGACCATGTCAAAAATTTTGCTTTCCTGATGAACCGAAAAGGAGAATGGAGACTCTCTCCGGCATATGACTTGACGTTTGCTTATAACCCTGACAATAAATGGATATCAAGACATCAGATGTCCATAAACGGTAAAACATCGGGAATAACAGAAGATGACATAATTGCAAGTGGCAGATCCATGGGACTGACTGCTGAGTTTTGCCGTAAAGTATTATCAGAAACGGAAACAGTTCTGTCTGAATGGCCTGGGTATGCTGAGAAATGCGGCATAGGCGAAGAACGGACCATGGAGATACTGCGAGGCATAAAGTTGTCAAACCGGTAAAATAATGCCGAAGACATGACGCTGTTTTGATATAGTATTTACGATGAAGCTTGGTGGGATCACGATTCGTGATCCTGCCATTTTTATTTTAGACTTGTAGTTTAATTTATGAAGATCTGTTTGCAAATAGTAGATATCTATTGTACGATTTGAGTAGAAGTATGATAATGCCATACATGTGATGGAAAAGAAGGACAGAAGGATGAATGATCGTGTATATCAAGTGTCCTGTTTGAACTGAAAGAATAGTTTGGACGTTTTTTAACTATAAGTAATGGGAGGAATCTGCTTTATGGTGGATGTATTCAGGATCTTGGATCGATCAGAACCTATGGGCAGCATACTTGTCAAAGACATGTGTGATGTTAGCTTTCTCTTCTGTAATCATCCGTTGTATCCGAAAAGAGTGGATGAGGATTATGAGGAAGAATATCAGGCGGCAGGTCTGGACCATGCGTGTGCGTTATTTAGTTATGAAGATTTGGAAATGGGGAAGCTGTCGTTGTACGGAGAGGAGATTTCCGGTCTTACGATTTACCGCGGGTGGATGATGAAGCCTGATCGATACAGGATGTTTTATGACAAATTGAAAGATAAGGGGATCATCCTTATTAATACTCCGGAGGAATATGAGAGATATCATCTGCTTCCGGGCTGGTATGATGATTTTAGGAAGGATACCGCCGAGTCGGTATGGGAAGCACAGGGCACGGTGGATTCTGCATTGTCCTTGGCAAATGGTCTGGAGGGCGCCTATATTGTCAAGGATTATGTCAAGAGTCGGAAGCATGAGTGGTATGATGCCTGTTTCATCCGTGATATTTCTGATAAAACAGATGCAGAAAGGGTCATCAGGAACTTTGTCGAGCGGCAGGATTCGAGTCTGGTTGGAGGCGTGGTCCTTCGGAAGTTCGAGAGACTACGGCCGGTCGGATTCCATGAGAAGAGCGGTATGCCGATATCGGAAGAATATAGGATCTTTGTGTTTGCAGGAAGAGTTCTGATCATAGATGATTACTGGCAGGAGAACAAGAAGGTGCAGTTCACTGATGAAGAATATCAATGGATCGAGGGTATGGTTAATAAGCTGAGAAGTAATTTTGTGACAATAAATATTGCAAGGCGCGAAGATGGCAGCCTTATCATCATGGAATTGGGCGATGGTCAGGTGTCGGACTTCAGCAGATCAAGCCTTCGGATTTTTACAGAGCCTTCTGCCCGGATAGATAATATGAGCGATGTGAACGAAAGGAGTGCCTATGCCTTTTCAGATTATTCGAAATGATATAACGAAAGTGAAAGCGGATGCAATCGTGAATACGGCGAATCCTGAGGTTGCGATCGGGGATGGTGTGGATTCCGCAATCTATAAGGCGGCCGGTGAGGAGGAGCTTCTTGCGGCGCGCGCGCAGGTCGGTTATCTGGCGCCGGGCGAGGTTGGCGTTACGCCTGCGTATCGTCTGGATGCAAAATATATTATTCATGCAAGCGGTATCTGGTGGAGAGGCGGAGCTGAGCATGAGGCGGAGATTCTGAAGCTTTGCTACGAGCGGTCTTTGACGGCGGCTTCCGAGCTTCAGTGTGAATCGATCGCATTTCCGCTGCTTGCGACAGGTTCTTATGGCTTTCCGAAGGAGCTTGGGATTCAGATCGCTGTGGATTCATTTACAGAGTTTCTGGAGGATCACGATATGGAGATCACGCTTGTGGTCTTTGGAAATGAGTCGCTGCATGTGTCAGGAACGCTGGTAGATGAGGTCCGAAGCTATATTGATGATGCCTATGTGGAAGATGCAATGGAGGAGGAATACTCGGCTTCTCCGCGCGTGGCAAGAAGGAAAGAGCACAAGGATACCACGGTGAATCCTGAGACGGTGAAGGCAGTAAAGAGCACTCCGAAGGCACGGAAGGCAGAGCATAATCCTCTTGCCTCACTCTTAAAGCGGGAATTTTCTAAGAGTGAAGCCCGGGGATCGACGGAGTCACTTTCCGAGGCTTCGATGGATCGGATGGGAACGGAGTCGCTTTCGGAGGCTTCGATGAATCGGATGGGAACGGAGTCGATTTCGAAGGCTTCGATGGATTGGTTTGGAACGGAGTCGCTCCCGGAGGCTTCGATGGATCGATTTGGGGCGGCTCCGGCACCCGGTGCGTATGATGAGCAATCGCTCGACCATATTCTGAAGGGAATCTACACCGATTCTTTTGAGAAGCATTTACAGCAGATCATTAATAAGAAGGGGCTCAAGAATTCGGAGGTATATGCTGCGGCAAATATTTCCAAGCAGTATTTTTCAAAGCTCTTAAAGGGGCAGGTGAAGCCGTCTAAGGAGAAGGTTCTGGCGCTGGCTGTGGGACTTCGGCTGAATATGGACGAGACGGTGGATTTCCTGCGGATTGCCGGTTATGCGTTGTCGCCAATATCCCAGACGGATGCGGTGGTGCGGTATTTTATCGCGCACGAGGATTATAATGTGTTGAAGATCGATATTGTCCTGTTTGATTATGGTCTGGATCCGTTGTCCGGCGGGGCATGAAGGGATGATAGGTTCATTTCCGTTATCCGTTTGGCATAAAGGGAAAACTATAATAATGATTTTATAGCTTAATTATCAAAAATATATATGATTGAAAAGGTCGCCTGCGGGTTGACCTTTTTTCTTTTCCTGTATTGTAAGATGACATCACAAGGACATGAAAAACGCAGATCATGTACGAAGGGAAGCGGAAGCTGTCATTTAAGAGTATGATCGAGCACGTAAATGTCCGGGAATCTGTTGACGGAGCAGTCGTACAGCTCTTAACAATGAATGAAGATACAGGAGGAAGGAATTATGAAAAAGGGATTAACGGAAATTGTGTACATTTTGGACAGAAGCGGTTCTATGGGAGGCTTGGAAGCAGATACGATCGGCGGGTTCAATTCCATGCTGGGCAAGCAGAAGAAGACCGGGGAGCAGGCGTTGGTATCTACTATTTTGTTTGACAATGAATGCGAGGTGCTGCATGACAGGATCGCCATTGATAAGGTGGAGCCTATGACGGATGAGCAGTATTATGTGCGGGGCTGCACCGCACTCTTAGATGCGGTCGGCGGTGCAATCCACCATATCGGTAATATTCATAAGTATGCCAGAGAGGAGGACCGTCCGGAGAAGACCATTTTCGTAATTACTACAGATGGTATGGAGAATGCGAGCCGCAGGTATTCTTATGATAAGGTTCAGAAGATGGTGAAGAAGCAGCAGAAGAGATACGGCTGGGAATTCATCTTCATCGGAGCGAATATCGATTCCTATGCGGAGGCGCAGAAGTTCGGTATTCGGAAGGAGCGGGCGGTCAATTATGTGTGTGATGAGGTTGGAACGGCAAGTGTATTTTCCGGAGTATCGAAGGCGGTATGCTCGGTTATGGCCGCTCCGTCGAAGGGAGCTATGGCCAGATGTCTGGATGAGAGCAGCTGGGACGAGGAGATCAATGAGGATTACCGGAGAAGGGGAAGAAGATAACTGTTTGCAAATGATCCGGATCGGTTCTATGATTAGGAATGGTTCCGACCGACGTGGCAGAGCAGAAAAAGTCGTGCTGTTATATATGAAGCGTGATATAATGAGTGCATAAGTGACCATTTGTGTGCAACGCTCTTTTTTGACTTGACGAGGTTTTTCGAGCCTAGTCAAAATGCGTACAAAAGTAGACATCGAGAAAACGAAGGTTTCGAGGTACCGTCGCTTATGCAGAAGGTTCATGATATAATAATACAGAAATGCCCGCATGCAAGAGCATTTCTGTAAATTGGAATATGAACGAAGTTTACGAGATCATGATACGGAGGATAGATATGGATCATAAGAGAGCAATCAGTATTCTGTATCCGGCAGGTGTCTGTCTGCAAAGCCGGTCGTTGTCCGATACATCCTGCCATGATGTGGGGCTGGATTCACTATGTGAGGAGCTGACCAAGAATAATAAGGAACGTGCGATCATCCTGTCGGTTCTGCGGACGATGACCGATTCCCCGGAGACCGCCGCATATCGGATCGGAGTATTTGCGGATATCTGTGCATTTCCGGAGATGCGGGAGCGGATGATCACCTTGTTGGATCAGATTCAGTTCCTGAATGATTACGGGAGCTTTAAGCGGGAGCATGATATTAAGTCCGGTCTGTGGGAATTCATGCACAGATTGAGTGAATTAAATGATTATATCAGTACGGTAGAGGCAATCATGGATTGCCTCTCTTCCTGCGCCATTCAGTCGGAGGGCTTGCTGGCGCTGAAGTCTTATATCAAAGAGATTTATGAGGATTCCTTATTTGATCAATTAAAGAAGGATATTCAGGAGCTGAATGCCGATACGGATTCCTTAAAGAGTGTTACCATCGGCGTGAACCTGAAGAAGAGCTTTGAGGTTGACAGTATCGGACTGATCTCTGTTAATAATAAGGAGTTTAAGAGCTCCGGCATTTTGGGGAACTTTGCGGATGCATTGTCTACGAAGCAGGGAATTCGGGATGGTAATGATTGGAACGGTAACTACCGGTTTCACCCGATCCAGAGGAACAGCATAGATCTTGCCGCGGAGTCAGATATGCTTGGAAAGTTCACGGTTGCCTTGCATAATCCGGTAATGGCGGCGAGCATGGGCGCGTCTACGGTCGCAAGTGTTCCGGAGAAGGATTCCAGTGCATATATGACGCATTATTTTGACAAGGAAGTGAGCCAGCTGCTGTCACATCTGGTGAAGAAATTAGAGAAGCTCCTGAGCCGGTATGTGGCGTTCAGTATTACGTCGATCGTGGATCTGATTCCGGAGTTCTTATATTATGTACGGTTTGCGGAGTATATGGAGCGTCTGAAGGAGAAGGGGTATCATTTCTGCACGCCGGAAGCGATCATGGATCCGGCTGCTGACGGATATCGGATGCAGGCAGAAGGACTGTATAATCTGAAGCTGGCAGCCTCCGGGGTCGTAACGCCTTC
>CACZRT010000059.1 GCA_902783585.1 uncultured Lachnospiraceae bacterium
AGATAATCATGCTGCGGTCCATACGCACTCTTCTTCCGAAGCTTGAGCATCTTATCAAGGACTGCCTTCATCGGCTTGATCTGACTGTCCGGAATTCCTGCATAATCACCATAGAACAGGCATGGATATCCACTTTCCCGAAGCAGGATCACTGCATAAGCAAGCGGCTTGAACCAATCCTCTACCCATGATTCCAGAGACTGTCCCGGCTGGCTGTCGTGATTATCCACAAAGGTTACCGCCTGCGTCGGACGTCTCGTCACCAGCGTATTATCCAGGAGTGTCCGAAGATCATAATCTCCATGTGCCTTCGATGCATCGTGGAAATGAAGATGAAGCGGCACATCAAACAGGCTCATTTCATTATCCACCTTCTCCAGATACCGTTCCAGACGGTTCACATCCCAATGCCAATATTCTCCTACCGTGAACAGCTCTTTCCCTGTGATCTTCCGCATAGCAGGAAGCCATTTGCGATAAAAGCTGCTGCTGATATGCTTGACTGCATCCAATCGCAGTCCATTCACGCCGGTGGTACTTAAGTACCATTCTCCCCAGCGGTACATCTCATGCTCTACCTCCGGATTATCAAAGTCCAGATCCGCACCCATCAGATAATCATAATTACTGTTCTCATCATCTACTTCACTGGAGAACTTCTTACCATCGATCAGATACACACCATGATCCTTGGTCTTCTGATCCCAGTCGATCCCGCTGAAATGATTCCAATTCCATTTGAACTTGGAATACTTGCCATTTCTTCCCGGGAAGGTAAACTTGGTAAAGCCGAGAATAACCCTCTTATCTCCTACCATCTGATTCCGGTTGCTCGCATTGAACTCGGCTGCCGAGATTAATTCCGCTTCATCCGCACCGATTTTATGATTAATCACGATATCCGCATAGACATCGATTCCCTTATCCTGCAAGGCCTTAATCGCAGCCAGGTATTCCTTCTTCGTTCCGTACTTGGTCGGAATCGATCCCTTCTGATCAAACTCTCCCAGATCATACAGATCATACGCGGTATAACCGACATCATGAATACCATCATTTCCTTTATACGCAGGTGGGAGCCATACAGCACTTACACCCATCGTCTTTAATTTGGATACATTTGCCTTCAATGTCTTCCAAAGAGAAGCATCATCCGGCAAATGCCATTCAAAATACTGCATCATTAATCCATTCTGACTCATACCGTGTTCCTCCATGTCCCATTCACTCTTACACTTCATAGTGCTAAAACATCATCTAAGTTCAGTATATCCGAAATCATCTGCAAATGCAAGACTGTTCAGTCCGCAAACTTAGCGATCATTTCCTCATTCGCTTTCATGGCAGAGGCTTCCATATCCTTACGTTCCTGTAATAACTGCTCCTTCAGCTCCGGATACTTGATCGCCATGATCTCGATCGCAAGATACGCTGCATTCTTGCTTCCGTTAATGGCTACCGTTGCAACCGGAATTCCGGATGGCATCTGTACAATCGAATACAACGCGTCCATTCCGTCTAAGACCGAACCGGAAAGCGGTATTCCAATTACAGGAAGAACCGTTTGGGAAGCAACGACTCCCGGAAGTGCAGCTGCCATTCCGGCTGCCGTAATGATCACATCCGTTCCATTCTGACCGGTTTCCTCAATAAATGCAGCAAGACCTGCATGTGCGCGATGCGCAGACAAACAGCGTACATCCACGGTCACTCCGTATTTTTTTAGAACCTCAACTGCCGGCTCCACCTTTGCAAGATCACTCGTTGATCCCATGATAATTGCTACTCTCATTGTAATATGTCCTTTCTGTTATGTATTTGATAGATTTACTAACCTTACTTACTCTCTCCTGCCTTCATCCGCTTTTTATTCTCATACATGATCGCATCCGCATGCCGGATCGCCTCCAGCGGATCCAGATAATTCGCCTTCGTACTCCGTACCAGCCCACATGCCGCAGATACCTTGAATGGGAATTCTCCCTGACGATCGATCGCATCCAGCTTCTCCTTGAATCGATCCGTCTTCTCTTTCGCGAGTGCTTCTGTTCCAATAACACAGGCCACGAATTCGTCGCCTCCCCATCTCGCGTAGAAGCCTTCCTCCGAGAAGATCTCTTTCATAAGCTCTGCCGTAACCTTCAGAAGATGATCGCCCATCTCGTGTCCATAGACATCGTTGGCGGTCTTTAGGTTATTCACATCAATGAAGACCATGGAATAATCCCG
>CACZRT010000060.1 GCA_902783585.1 uncultured Lachnospiraceae bacterium
ATGCTCCTTGCCCTCACGCTTATCGTCCGTAAGCTCAATATCACGCATCTTATCCACGCGATAATGCTTGATCTTATCCTCTTCCGCATCAAACCCGATCAGATAATAGTTCTCATCATCCCAGGTAAGTGCCCAAGGGCTGACTTCATAGAGCTTATCCTTCCTCCGCTCCATTTTCTTATCCAGATTCCAGCGTAGGTACTCAAAGCGGATCTTTTTATTATTGGTTATAGCATTATGAATATCATCGACGATGTAATATATACTCTCATTCATCGTCTTGATCCGTCCCTGCACCACCACCTGCCGCTTAAGCTGCGATGCCTCATAATTGCTGGCGAGGCTTGTCAGCTTCTTGATCAGATCATTGGATTTCTTCTCTGTGATAAACTTGGAGGACTGTATCGCATCCACCAGAAGCTTCAGTTCCGCTATTTCAAACTGCTTTTTCCCTACATGATAGGAATAGCTGCGCCCGTTCTTCTCCCCAATTACATCTATCCCAAGGACTCTAAGTGCCTCCAGATCGTCATACAGGCTCTTCCGGTCAGCGGTAACTCCGTACCCCTCAAGTTCCCTCTGGATCTCCGGCATCGTGATATGATGTTCATCATCGGTCTTCTCCGTCATAATACGGCTCAAATAATACAGTTTCAGCTTCTGATTGGTTCCCCTTGACATGATGCGTACCTCCTTACAGGTTCTCTCTATTTTACCACAATTCGGGAAGTTTTCCATCATTTAGTGAGATAATATCGTACACTCCCATAATTCGTCTATTGCATATCCGAGTTGCCCTTACACTGCTCATAATATGCACATGTCATACAGATGCCTTTACAGTATGTATTCTTACCCCGAAGGCACTTCCTTACCCAGTATATGAACCTCATCATATGAGCCTCCTCTCGTCTCCGACTCGGTCAGCGCTATACGGTGTTCACTGAACACCAGCGCTCTCCTTCAGCTCGCAGAGGGCACCTCTTTCAGTCACCAGGAGCACCTTGCCCTTGGCTTTCTTCTTCATCAGATCATACATACGACCGGCACTCCTGCTCTCGCCGATCACTGTGTATGGGCTGTTTGCCACATAGCCGATCTTGCCCAGTCCCTTAAGCTCGACACGGATTGCTTCTTTGTCGTATTCATTGTCAGGCTCCTTGATCAGCTTTACCTTCATTCCCTTCTTGAGGAAATCGCTGCCATAATAATGATTCATTCCGGTAATGGTAAAATATACTTTTTTCATGGTCATACCCACCTTTCTGTTGCAGATCGTTATTTACTATGATACAAGTATGCATCTTAAGGTGTCCGATAAACACACCTTTAAACCGCCATTTCCCCGAACATATGTGCCGTTTCAAGTACCTTGGACTACTATAGGTTACTGATTTATGCATAATAGTTTATGCATAATAATAGCGGGCAGCCACGCCATATACGCAGCTACCCGCCACTTCAAGTCACTCAATTATTTATTCCTTTTCGCAGAAGAATCGTTCATACACCGCACATCATGATCTGTAAGATCGTTGAACACGGAAGTGCGAGGCCCATATGATACAGTGAGACCGGTTCCCACCTACTCATGACAAAGGATACATATAACAATCCTCCCTATACTATCTCCCTTAAGTTTCAAGATACTCCTGTCATAATCAATGGGGAGCTGCCCCACAAATAAAGAAAGGGGTTCCAAACTGCTATTTTTCCCATACACGATTTATGCACGAATTTAACTATTGTTTTTCACTTTCTAAAGCCTTTTTTATGTTTTCTTTTAATAACGGCAAATCTTCTTGAATAGTCTCCCACGCAGACTGATAATCAAGATTGGAATACTGGTGTGCAAATATATCACGAATACCACACCACGAGCGCCAGGGAATAATTGTTATTTCATTTTTTAACTCATCTGATACAACCTTGCATAATTCTCCAATTTGTAGCACACACATACAACAAGCATATGAAAAAACGGAGGAATCCTTAAACTTCTCAAAATCATTTCCAAACATATCACAAGCTTCTTTTATCTGGTCACAATAATCAAGTATTTTTTCCATGATTATTAAATCCTTATTCTTCATACAACAAAACCTCCGTTCCTGATATTGCTTTCTTAAACTTCTCATCAATTCCGGATGTCGTAACAACATCAACCGGTAATTTTAAGGATTCTTCGACATCCTGTCTAAAGCTTGATATTCTAAGAAGTGATAAGGGCTTCCCTTTCTCTATAAGTAAATCAATATCACTGTTTTCATTTGCATTTCCCTTTGCATAAGAGCCAAACAAATATATTTTTTTCATCCCATACATCTGACCAATCGGAGATATTGTTTTTTTTATATAATCTAATGTATACACATCATCAACTCCTTCCCTATATTATCACTATATTATACTTCCCCAAAATCTTCAATTCCAAAATATTATTAAAACTAAAACAAAAAAGAAACCACTCCATAAAAAAGTAGTTTCCCAACATTTTAAGGAAACAGGAATATAAAGTGCTCTGCTTCCGCTATATATCCCTGCCATTCTAAATCACCACACAAAAAATCCTAGTATCAGATAACCAATTCCCGATATGATCAGCCGCCGGTATCATTTATGATTCCTTTCTGCTCACATGAAAATCACAGTATTCATCACCATTTGCAAGCGTATGATTTCTGATCAGTCTTTCAAAGCATTTCTCGTCGATAAGATCGGGGGCCGCTTTATGAAATGCCACCAGATAACAACCAATGTAGAACCAATGGCATAGCCATTGCCATAAATCCGTATTTCATCTCTATTACCTCTGTACGTCTTCTGCTCTTACCATCTCAAGAACCTCTCAATTCCCGCGACATACTCCGGATTCTTTTTTAGCATGTATATTAACCTCGTTGTTCTTTTCTTCCGATTTCCATATATATTAACAGGAACCAGATGATCATACTTTCACTCATCAGACCATTGGTAAAACCGAGCCTGAATCCACTCTCCGGCATTAGCATGGTTATTCCCTTAAGGATTCCGAATATCACAAGAACATTCGTGAATGCCATTCCCTTTTTAAATACCGTTATCCCGGCAATCTGAAGGTAAAACCAATACAGGAACACCGGAAGCATAAGCCCCTCACATACCGGAATGATCCATGAGTAATTGTTATAGAGCGATTCACAGATAGTGAGTGCCTCATTTGCAAAACCATTATTATTGAGCCAGGCAAAAAGACTTAAGATCACGACATATATCAGATGAAGCGCGATCCACGGCGTAAGCCCGAATGCATTCAAATATTGATAGACCTTTTTCTTCTTTTCATCCGTAATATATTCCTTTACTGCAAAGAGCGATATCCCATATAATAGGATTCCCGGAAAGGCCAACACCATCGCCAGGGTGTATCTCCACTGAGGTATTGCCGCGGTTCCAAGCGTCAGCCAATTAAGCCCTCCTGCATACGTTGGATCGCCGTACATCATCAGCCAATCTCCGCCGCCATAACAAAGGCAACCCAATAGTCCGGCCGTAAGCGCCCACATCCTTTTTTTGTTATCTTCCATTGATCAATACTCCTTTACGCTTATAATTCAACCATATGAGTAGCAAGGTGTTCATGAATATCCGGTGTCCTGCCTATCTTTTTCTCCAATCAACGGCTTATCCTTATTATGCCAATAGACAAGAGCCGGGAAAAAGAACGTGGTCTCAAACAGGCTCTCAAGAGAACCCGTAAGTCCCCACTCATGGGTAATTATTCCTACGAGCATAACGATCAAAAAAACAACTGCATATCCGCCATACATGTAAAGCAGCACTCGTTTCCTCAGGCTTATCCTTCCGCTTAATATCCCGACTATCAACACAAGTTCCGTGAAGTAACCCAGTATTACAAGCACCCACGTCAGAGGATCCATGTAAGCATTCGCCCTTTGAATCATGTCTATCGCAAGATGATCCGGAACCCCGGCTTTTATGGCGGACATAAAGGTCAGCGGCGAGTATACACCAAGAGTGTAATGCATGTAAAGGACTCCGCCTATACACAGGAATGACGGTGTGATCAAAAGCTTTGCCAGCCTTCCGAAAGATAACTGATACAACCGATATAAGCTTATGAACCCAAGGATCATAAGAAGACTACCTACGACGCCTATCGCCATAGACATCATAAGTCTCCACTCCGGTACTCTCCACAATGCAGTAACATCCTCAGAGAAGATATCAGTGCCAACATAAAGAAAAGTATCAGCTATCCCATATATAACTGCACCGCAGATTCCGGCTAATGCCATTTTATAATTCTCGTTACTTTTACTCATAATTACTCCATCCGATTGCTGCATTCAAAGCAATCCCTTTATCTGAAGAAAAGGCGTTATAAATCCTCCGGCACTGTTAATGCCATAAACCGCCATATCACAAATGCGATCATCACTACCATGGTGCAGATCTTATACAGTATTCTGTTGCGGTCTATCTCTTTTTTCGTGATCAATCCCATCTTAACAACTCGTTCCTAAACATCCTTTTCAAACAGAAATGCTCCGTTATGGATTCCATTTGCAATGACCACAACACATGACAGTAATAAAACAAAGCAAATAGCAATACATTCAAGTATCAAGGTCATACTCAAACCCTTCTTTGGTTAGTTTAAACTAACATTATTATAATATCACTCGTTTGGCTCTCTGTCTATAATCTGCGCATAAAAAATACGGGTATAGTTGGCAGGTATATGGCGTTAGTGCAGGACATCTTTCAAGACTTCGAGCTAATTACCATGTTAGTGCGCAAACTGTTGATATCCTGTGCGATATACCGAACTGTAATGTTGGAGATATAATTTCGTACAAAAAGAAATAACAGGTTCTCCTGCAAGTTAGAGAAACCTGTTATTATTATATATTTTTTCTGTAGACCTTCATTCTTCAAAAAAAGAGCATATCAGCCATTGGCTTACATTCATTTCAGGCTACGATCAAAACACATAGGAAACTATGAGATGTGGTTGCCGCCACGCGAAATGGGAACTTTATTAGGCGGGAGCCCTACCACACGAAAAGCTTGCAAGGACATCCAGCAATATATCCAGACTTCCGTATCATTCTTTCTTTCATGTCTTTCACTATACTTCCATGCTGCAGTGTTTCAAAATCTGTTATAGAAACGGCACCATATATACCGGAATATAGTTAATGCCATTCTCCCACTTGTAATCTTTCGTATGGACAACGTATTTTTCGCCTATTCGGCTACTGAACTTTTCACAAAATCGCACCGGCAACGAACCATTGATCATTCTTGACCAATCCTGATATTCATTATGCCTAAAACCTTATGACCTCAATCCCCAAAGGTTCACAAATCTTCTTAAGACTATCAATATCTGATGTCATAACAGTCATTTTTTTCAGATTCGGGAACTGTCTCACCTCAGCTTCACTCAGCTTATCTATGTAAAAGCGTTCATCTTCGCCATCCCAGAAGGGTGCAATATTCCCATATATATTATTACCGCCGTCCATGAGGAGTTTTTCCACTTTTCCGGCCATACTTACGGGAATTGGCAAGTCTTTAAAGAATGTCACCGCACCTCTTACATTTTTATATGTTTCAAGATTCCATTTTGCCTTTTTGAACTTCGCATAATCATAGATATCAAAATAAGGTTTTAAAACCTCCTGCTCATACATAAGTTCTTGAATTACCGCAAGCTTGAAATTGAAATTGTCGAAAACCAGACATTCCTCATCCGGCTGTACTATATTGTAGTTCTCTTCCGACTTAGGTCTTCTCGGCTTGAAGCATAGGATCAGGTTCTTCATGAATACATCTCCGTCATAATTCGGATCTGCATCTTCTCCTCTCACATACGCTCCAATATGAGCCATTTCAAAGCTTCCATCGGGATAATTGATGAATTCCTGATAGCATCCAAAGTATCGGTTTAAGCTTCCATTATCACGCTTATTACCGAAAAAGGTGACATTTCCAACAAATAAACTGTGAGGATAATAATCCGGGTCATCGTGACTAACCATATCCTGTAGCAGATCCTGTGTATCGGTAACATACAAAGACAGGCTTGTGATCCTATGATCCTCGTCTATATATGCTTTTTGCTTTTTTAAGAACATCGGAGAGTTCTGATCCTCGAAAAACAACCCCGAATCATCATACATATACAGAGTCCCCCACTTTTCCTTAATCACACGGGATGCCTCTCCCATAACAGCCTTAACCTCATCATAGGACATTGGAAATCTGAGTGGCTTACCATCAATGGTTATCTCATAGTCCATAACATCAATATGCATATCGCGCCCTCCTTCATTAATTAATTCAAAGAACTTTACGCATGTATATCACATCATCCATAGGATTATGATAATATGCCTCGCACTCCTCAAATCCATGTTTTTTATATAATGATATCGCCGCCTTTAAAGGCACGATGGTATCAAGAACCATTTCTTTATATCCGGAGGTCCTTGCGTGTTCAATGATTGCTTCAACAAGAGAATTCCCGAGATGCATCCCCCTTGTTTCCGGCTTAACATATAAGCGTTTCATCTCGCACCGCCGGATTCAGCCGGATGTTTTCATAAACTCATACAATCGATATGTCTTCCTTGATATCTTTCCGGCATACAATTTCTTGAAAATCACTTTCTCGATTCCATGTAATTCATCTATCAATGAATGCGGTGTAATCTCGTGTTCCTTTACAAAAGAGATTCCTGTATTATCCTCTAATTCTGTAGGGTCATCCATTCCATAAACTACAGCACCGCCTACATCATTGATGGGGTTTTTGACAGCTGACATTTTTGCGGCAAAGACAGAATAACAATCCAT
>CACZRT010000061.1 GCA_902783585.1 uncultured Lachnospiraceae bacterium
GTCTTCCGGAGCGCGCCCTCGTCATTGACGGTCTTCAATCCATGCTCCTCCACATAAGCCTCCGGATCGATGTCGCTCTCAAAGACCTTCTCGAAGACCTCCTTGGCAACGGAGCTGTTGATCACCTTCCCCTCGACCAACGCGATCAATTTCGCGAGATTTTCCGCAGAAAATGGAATGGTGTCGGTGTCCATTTCGTGCTCCTTCTGCAGTCTTAAAGTCTCCACCATGAGCCAGTTCGATACCTTCTTCGGTGCTGCGCCAAGCGCGATGGTTTCTTCAAAGACATCTGCCATCTTCTTAGAAGAAGTGATTATATCGATATCATAATCCGGAATATCGTATTCTTCCTTATATCTTGCCTGCTTCTCGGCACGAAGCTCCGGCTGGGCAGCCCGTACCTCCTCTAACCATTCATCACTGATAATGATCGGAACCAGATCCGGATCCGGGAAATACCGGTAATCCTGCGCATCCTCCTTGGACCGCATCGCATAGGAATATCCCTTCGTATCATCCCAGCGTCTGGTTTCCTGCGTCACGCTCTTACCGTCCTCTAAGAGATCGATCTGACGCTCTCTCTCATTCTCAATGGCACGGGCAATCGCCTTGAAGGAGTTTAAGTTCTTCATCTCAGTACGTGTGCCGTATTCCTCTGCACCGACCTCACGAATGGACAGGTTCACATCGGCACGCATGGAGCCTTCATTCAGCTTACAATCGGATGCCCCCAGATACTGAATGATCAGACGCAGCTTGTCCAGATAGGCAATGACCTCCTCCGCAGACCGCATATCCGGCTCGGACACGATCTCAATAAGCGGCACACCGGAACGGTTGAAATCCACCAGCGAGGTATCATCATACGGATCATGCACCAGCTTACCGGCATCCTCCTCCATATGGATTTCATGGATTCCGACGTATTTCTTCTTGCCCTCCACCTCAATCTCGACCTTGCCATTCCGGCAGATCGGATAATAGAGCTGGGAAATCTGGTAATTCTGCGGATTATCCGGATAGAAATAATTCTTCCGGTCAAACTTACAATTCTGCGTGATCGTACAATTCGTTGCCAGACCAACGGCAATCGCTTTCTGTACCACTTCTTTATTCAACACCGGCAGTGATCCCGGCATACCGGTACATACCGGACATGTATGCGTATTCGGAGCTCCGCCAAATGCGGTGCTGCACCCGCAGAAGATCTTCGTCTTCGTCGCTAACTCTACATGAACCTCCAGACCAATGACTGTCTCATATGCTTTACTCATGATTTACAGCCCCCTTTCTGTCAAAGCGTTCGGACGCTGATAGCTTCTCGTCTGCTCAAATGCGTATGCCGCGCGGATGATTGCCTTCTCATCAAATGCATTTCCAAGCAGCTGCAGACCAACCGGCATTCCATTCCGGTCATAACCGCAAGGAAGGGAGATTCCCGGCAGTCCTGCCAGATTCACGGATACCGTATAGATATCACCCAGATACATCTTCAGCGGATCGGATAAGCTCTCACCTAGCTTCAATGCCGTTGTCGGCGCAACCGGTCCCAAAATCACATCATAGGTCTCAAATGCCTTGTCAAAGGCCTTCTTGATCAGTGCCTTGGTCTTCAACGCCTTGATATAATATGCATCGTAGTATCCGGAGCTTAATGTAAAGGAACCCAGCATGATACGCCGCTTTACCTCTGCCCCGAAGCCCTCCGAACGGGTCTTCTTATACATATTATGGAGATCTGTATATTCATCGGTACGATAGCCGTATTTCACACCGTCAAAGCGCTCTAAGTTCGAACTTGCCTCTGCCGACGCAATGATATAATAAGCAGGAATTGCATATTCAACCAGACTTAAGTCGAATTCCTCCACGACAGCCCCCTTCTCTTCCATGGTCTTCGCAGCAGCAAGTACCTGCTCCTTCACATCCGGATCAATTCCTTCTCCGAAATAATCCCGCGGGATTCCAATCTTCATTCCCTTCACATCATCCACGAGCGCAGATGTAAAATCCGTATCCGTCCGGTCTACGGAGGTGGAATCCTTCGTATCGTGTGTACTGATGATTTCTAAGATCGTAGCACAATCTGTCACATCCTTCGCCAGAGGTCCGATCTGATCCAACGAAGAGCCGTAAGCGATCAACCCATAGCGGGATACCCGTCCGTAGGTCGGCTTGATACCGGTCACTCCGCAGAATGCTGCCGGCTGACGGATCGATCCGCCGGTATCCGATCCCAATGCATACGGTACTTCTTCCGCGGCAACGGCTGCTGCCGAACCGCCGGAGGAGCCGCCCGGAACCTTCGTGATATCCCATGGATTCTTCGTCTCTCCGTAATAAGAGGTCTCTGTCGTAGAGCCCATGGCGAACTCGTCCATATTCGTCTTGCCGACGATTACGGCTCCGGCCTTCTCTAACTGAACCACTGCCTCTGCCGTATAGGTCGGGTAGAAATTACTCAAGATCTTAGAGCTGCAGGTCGTCAGCAGCCCCTTGGTACACATATTATCCTTAATCGCAACCGGCACACCTGCCAGTGGTCCGGTCAGCTCACCGTCATCCATCTTTTTCTGAACTGCTTCTGCCTGCTTTCTGGCCCCCTCTGCGTCCACGGTCACAAAGCAGTTATAATCGGAATCCAATGCCTGAATCCGCGCAAGCGCAGCTTCTGTAGCTTCCATTACCGTGACTTCGCCCGCTTTGATCTTCTTGCCAAGCTCCACGGCTGTCATACTCATCAAATCCATGTCCTAACCTCCTGTATATATAAGGAATCTAATCAAACGTCTTCGGCACCTTGTAGCAATCCTCATTGCGTTCCGGCGCATTTGCTAACATCTGATCCCGATCGTCCCCATTTGTCACGACATCCTCACGAAAGACATTATGCACATCAAAGGTGTGACTCATCGGCTCCACATCATCTGTATCTAACTCATTCAGCTTGCCAACATACGCAAGCATATCTCCCATATCCTTCTTCGCCTGTTCCTTCTCCTCCTCCGAGAGCTCAAGCTTCGCCAGAATACCCACATATTCAATGGTTTCATCTGTAATCGTCATATAAGATACCTCCTATTTATTACTCTATTCTGCCTGACCTTCCGCCTTCTTCGCCAGCATGCTCTTAAATGCCTGTAGACCTAAGATGACCAGACCGCCGATTATGAAAAATACAAACTTGAATGTATGAAGTCCGAGCGGCTCCACCGGCTCGCTGATTGCCGTCGGTCCCATGATGATTGCATAGAACGAGCCAAGCATCATGCCCAGGATAAAATACACCATCGCGCTCCGGTGCTTCTCCAGCCCCGCCTTCAATGCCTTCACGATCGTGAAGATTCCGGTCAGTACTCCGCAGCCAAAGATAAATAGCGCCGGCGTGTACGCAAAGTCCATCGATAAGAATCCCTTGATCGCCAGCATGATCGGCTGATAAATGCCGAATACCAGCATCAGTGTCGAGCCCGAGATACCCGGCAGCACCATTGCGGAGATCGCGCACATCGCTGCCACAAACAGATAGATACCCAGCCATAGTGTAAGCTCCGACATATGCAGATCCACATTTCCCTTTAAGAACGCATTTTTTGAAAAGAAGGTGATTGCAACAACCAGCGCCGCGCCAAGAACAGAAAAGACCAGATTGTAATACTTCCCCTTCAGCGTATCCTTCTCCTCGATCACGATCAAAGGAATGGAAAATAAGACAAAGCCGATAAATAACGAACTCACCTGATAGATATGACTTTCAAAGAACTTCGTGATCACAAAGGCAGCCAGCGCCATCCCGACGATCCAGCCGGAGCCCAGCTTGATCAAGAAGAAGATTGCCTTCTTCCGTTTCTCCTTATCCTTGCTCACCACGTTATTCAACGAGGTAATAAACTCATCATAAAGCCCCAGAATAAATGCAATCGTTCCGCCCGAAACTCCAGGCACACTATCGGCAAGCGCCATTAAAAAGCCACCAAATATCCGTAATAAC
>CACZRT010000062.1 GCA_902783585.1 uncultured Lachnospiraceae bacterium
GACTCGATCACATCATCGAAGCTCTCATACTTATGTAATGAAAGCTCGCTATCATCAAATTCCACATCAAACTTATCCTCCAGCCCCACCAGAAGCTTGATGATCGATACGGAATTCACATCATAGTCATCGCGAATAGACGCTGTCGTGTCAATCGAAGCCGGATCCAGATCCGGAAGCACTTCTTCAATGACTTCCAGCGATTGCTTTTTAATTGTTTCCTTATCCATGTCTCATCCTCCAATCCTTATATAGATACATACACATATTTGTCCTTCTCCGTATGCACCCTGATATATCCATTTTATAATGAAATGGTCATAAATGCAATCTGTAGTTTCACAAATTATCCATCGCTGCCGTGAGCAAAGATGATATCCGCCTCTGCGAATCCGGATAATGATTACAGCTTCTTGATCCGCTCAACCGCCTTCACCGTATTCTCATACGTACCAAATGCAGTCAGCCGGAAGTATCCTTCTCCGCTCGGTCCGAAACCTGCGCCCGGCGTTCCGACAACATTGGCCTGCTGTAACAAATGGTCAAAGAAATCCCAGGAAGACATACCATCCGGCGTCTTCAGCCAGATATACGGAGCATTAACACCGCCGGATACCTGATAGCCTGCGTTTGCAAGTCCATCCAGAATCACCTTCGCATTGTTCATATAATATGCGATCTGCTCTCTGGTCTGTGCCTTCCCCTCCGGACTGTATACCGCCTCTCCGGCCGCCTGAATAATATACGGAGCACCGTTGAACTTCGTGCCATGCCTTCTCGCCCACAGACCATGAAGCGCAACCCCATTCACATCCTTTAAGTCCTTCGGCACCACTGTAAACCCAAGACGGGTTCCGGTAAATCCGGCATTCTTGGAAAAGCTCCGAATCTCGATCGCACATGTTCTTGCGCCCTCGCACTCATAGATCGTATGCGGAACATCATCTTCACTGATGTATGCCTCATAAGCAGCATCGTATATGATCACTGCCCCCTTCTGATTCGCATAATCCACCCACTTCTGCAGTTCTTCCTTCTTGATCGTCGCTCCGGTCGGATTATTCGGAAAACAGAGATAGATGATATCCGGCGTCTCCTTCGGAAGCTCCGGCGCAAATCCATTCTCCTCCCGACACGGCATATATATTACATCGCTCCAGAGACCGGTTGCCGCATCATAGGTACCGGTACGTCCTGCCATAACATTCGAATCCACATATACCGGATAGACCGGATCACAGACCGCGATCCTGCTGTTCTGACTGAATATCTCCTGAATATTCGCAGAGTCACTCTTGGCTCCGTCGCTCACAAAGATCTCATCCGGTGCGATCTCTACTCCCCTTGCCTTATAATCCTGATCGGCTATCGTATTCCTTAAGAATTCATACCCTAGATCCGGCGCATAGCCCTTAAAGGTCTCCGGCTTCGCCATCTCGTCAACCGCTTCATGAAGGCGCTTGATAATTGCAGGTGCCAGCGGCTGTGTGACATCTCCGATCCCCAGACTGATCACCTCTGTCCCCGGATTGGCCTCCCTGTACTCCCGTACCTTTCTTCCAATTGTTGAAAACAGATAGCTTCCCGGTAATTTCAAATAATTGTCATTCAGTGTAAACATCTTGTCACGCTCCTTTTCTATTTTAAATTTCCCCATCAAAGACTACTCTTGCAGGTCCCGTCATATAGACCCGGTTCTTTTCCTGATCCCATTTGACCTTCAGATCTCCGCCTAACAGATGAAGTACGATCTCATCCTTCGTCTTATGATTCAGCACGCAGGCTACCGCGCTCGCACAGGCACCCGTTCCACAAGCAAGAGTCTCACCGCTTCCCCGCTCCCAGACACGCATATTCACCTCTGTATCAGAGAGCACTTCGATAAACTCTGTATTCACACGCTTCGGGAATACGGGATGCTGTTCAAACAACGGACCGATCTGCTCTAACGGAAGCTCCTTCACACCGTCCACAAATACAACCGCATGCGGATTCCCCATAGAGATACAGGTCATGCGGTATTCCTTATCCGCAATCTCGATCGGGACATCCACGACCCGGGAGCCTGTTTCCCTGGAAAGCTTAGACAGATCCACAGGAATCTCTGATGGTACGAAGATCGGCTCTCCCATATCTACAGTTACTTCACGAACCTTGCCATCCTCCACATGCAATGTCAGATACTTGATCCCGGCTAACGTCTCTACGGTAATCTCTGTTTGAGAGGTCAGACCGTAATCATATACGTACTTTCCCACACATCGAATCCCATTTCCACACATCTCTGCCTGAGAGCCGTCCGCGTTATACATACTCATCTTGAAATCCGCTATCTCCGACGGACAGATCAAGATCAGCCCATCCGATCCGATCCCAAAATGACGATCACTGTACTTCACGGAAAAATCGGCCGGATTCTCCACCGTTTCCTGAAAGCAATTCACATAGATATAATCATTTCCAATGCCTTCCATTTTTGTAAACTTCATATAAAGCCTCCTATCATACCTCTATTATTTTTGATATTTCTATTGTTTTTGATATTTCTATTATTATATTTCCATTCGGTAATCTATCGTTTCCAAAGCAATCATCTTGGTGTCTCCGCACGCGGATACCCTTTGGTTTCTTCGCATAGAATACAGGATAAAAAAGGGCAGACGAATACCATCAAGTTACCTCGACCCCATCGTCTGCTCCTATTAATTCTTACTATATCAATCATTTGATCAACATATTCTGTCCTTCTGATCAGCGCTGCTTAAGATTCTGTCATACTGATCAGATCTTATAGAGATATTCATCAATCTCCCACTGGGTAACCTGCATACGGTAGGTCTCCCACTCTGTCCGCTTTGCTTTCACATATTTCTTAAATACATGATCGCCCAACACTTCCCGAATAAATGGATCGGCCTTCATCTCGGTCACCGCACGGCTTAAGTTCGTCGGAAGCTGTTCAATCTCATTCTCTTCCATCTCTAACGGTGATAATTCAAATACATTACTCTTAATCTCCTTCGGAGGATCCATCTGCTTCTCAATCCCATCCAGACCTGCAGACAGACAAAGTGCAAACAACAAATACGGATTTGCTGCCGGGTCCGGACTGCGAAGCTCAATTCTCGTTCCTGCGCCGCGGGCTGCAGGAATACGAATAAGCGGACTGCGGTTCGTTGCAGACCAGGCGATATAGACCGGTGCCTCATGTCCCGGAACCAGACGCTTATAGGAATTCACCAATGGATTCGCTACCGCCGTAATTCCCTTGATATGCGCCATCACGCCTGCAATGAACTGATAGGCTTCCTTTGAAAGTCCATCTTTCCCATTCGGATCATCAAAGATATTCTTGCCATCCTTGGTCAGAGACATATTCGTATGCATACCGGAGCCTGCAATTCCATAGATCGGCTTCGGCATGAAGCTGGCAAACAATCCGTGCTTCTTCGCCATCTGCTTAACCACCAGCTTAAAGGTCATAATGTTATCGGCAGTACTGAGTGCCGGACCATATTTAAAGTCAATCTCATGCTGTGCCGGTGCACATTCATGATGGGATGCTTCTATTTCAAATCCCATATCCTCCAGCGTAAGTACCATATCACGTCTGGCTTCTTCTCCAAGATCTAATGGACTAATATCAAAATAACCGGCCTTCTCATGAGAGGTTGTCGTCGGCATTCCGTGTTCATCTGTATGGAATAAGAAGAATTCCAATTCCGGACCGACATTGAACTTATATCCCATAGACTCCGCTTTCTGAATTGCCCGACGCAGCACATACCGGGGATCTCCCTCAAACGGTGTACCATCCGCCTTATATACATCACAGATCAGACGTGCAACCTTAGCCTCCTGCGGAAGCCATGACAATACCTCATAGGTATCCAGATCCGGATACAGATACATGTCTGACTCTTCGATCCGGACAAATCCTTCAATGGAAGAGCCATCAAACATGCACTTATTATCAAGCGCCTTCTCTAGCTGACTGACAGTAATCGCAACATTTTTCAATGCGCCAAACATATCCGTGAATTGAAGACGTATGAATTCCACATGATCCTCCTGCGCCTTCTGAATAATATCCTGCTTTGTGTAATTATGAGCCATCTTTGCCTCTCCTTTACAATTACCATTCCGAAACAACACCTTTAACTACTATACATGAAAAACATAAAAAGAACAAGTCATAATCGACTTGTTCTTAATATTTCTCATTAAATAATTAAGGAAATTAATCCTGAACGTATGGCATCAAAGCAAGATGACGTGCACGCTTGATTGCAACGGTAATTGCTCTCTGATGCTTTGCGCATGTACCGGTCAACCTTCTCGGAAGAATCTTACCTCTCTCAGAGACAAACTTCTTCAAACGATTGGTATCCTTATAATCAATCACTGCAGTCTTATCTGCACAAAATGCGCATACCTTTTTTCTTCTGCGGATCGGTCTTTTTCTCATAGGAGCTTCGGAACGTTCCGGCTTATCACTCTTATTTACTGGCATTATTCTTACCTCCATTAATTAAACGGCAGCTCCTCTTCAGTGCCCTCCGGAATACTCATAAACCCATCACCGGCAGCCTGACTAGGAGACGGTCTTGAGCCTGCCTGATAAGAAGCACCGCCACCAGCAGATGCATTCTTGCTCTCCGCAAACTCAATCTCTTCCACAATAATCTGAACAGAATATACCTTCTGTCCTTCCTTATTCGTATAGTTATCATTCTGAACACGACCGGTTACAACTACCTTCGTGCCCTGTCTCAGATACTTCTCAACAAACTCAGCCTGTTTACCGAAGGATGTACAATTAAAGAAATCCGCATCCGGATCTCCCTCTCTCTTAAATCTGCGGTCAACTGCAAGAGAAAATCTTGCCACAGCAGTCTGGTTTGCACCCTGAGAATATCGAACTTCAGGATCTCTCGTTAAACGACCCATTAAAATAATCTTATTCATATTGGAAAACCCCCTTTAATTATGCGTCCTGACGTACACACAAAAACCGGATCACTGGCTCCATAATACGAACTTTCGCTTCGACCTGAGCTGGAACTTCTGCTTCCGCATCGAATAATACAAAGTAGTAGTAAGCCTCTGTCATATGCTGAATCTCATATGCAAGTCTCTTCTTACCTTCATCTTTGACATCTGTGATTGTTCCGCCGTAACGCTCAATATAGCCTTTGGCCTTATCGACAGCAGCTGCACGAGCCTCATCATCGAGCTTTGCGTTCACAACCAGCGCTAATTCATACTTATTCATGTCTTGCACCTCCTTATGGTCTCTGGCCCTTTTCTTGAAAAAAGAGCAAGGAATGTAAATGTCTCACAAAACAGTATTTTGCCATAATGGGGCACAAAAATCAAGTGTTTTTTATGATTCTTCAGACGTTTTTTTCAAGAACCCCCTGAAATTCTTGTCCACATCTTTCCGAGGCAGCATTACCATATGTCCGCAGCCGGTGCATTTTAAGCGAAAATCCATTCCGACACGCAGGATTTCCCATGCGTTCGAGCCACACGGATGTGCTTTTTTTAATTTGATAACATCTCCGAGCTTATATTCCTCCGACAATCCCGTTCCGCCCCTTCCTATATCCGCTTCCATATTGCCATGCTTACCACAGATTCTTGTGTAAGACGACAGCCATGTCATTTATGAAATTCATCCCATATAGAATGCAACAGTATAACGATTATACTATCTGCATTTCAATATAACACAAAACATCTTAACATAAAAAACATCTTAACGCAAAAAACATCTTAACTCAAAAACATCTTAACTCAAAAAACATCCATGCCGCAAAACGAATACAACATGGATGTTCTTTGTATTAATAATTATTCTATGATATCAATTACTTAAGGATCTCTGTCAGAGCGTCACCAACTGCGGCAAAATAAGTACGCCCCACCCCTTTGGGTAGTATTCAGAAAAATGAGATTATCTATTTTTTATATAGAAAACATCTGCATCATAAATTCACTTCAGAATTTACTTCAGAATTTATTTCAGTATTTACTTCATAGATTTCAGCCAATCCCAGAATTTACCATCCGTAATCGTTCCTTTTCCTGTTTTATTGGAAATCAGATAATACTGTAGACGCTTTCCTTTCAAAGGACCGCTTTTTACTACATTATACTCTGAAAAAATTTCTGTTGCAGTCGTAGTACCTGTAGCTCTCGGATTCTTCTTCGTCCATTCACCGTTATAATAATAAAGCGGCGGTGAGGATTCGGTTTCCATATAAAACGCGTAAAATACGGTATACTTATCATGTTCCGTTACTGTGTAGGTACCTGCGGCGCTCTTATTATTCGAGCAGTTACTTCCTACTGCGATCATAAAACAATACGGCTGCTTATCTCCCACCATATCAGCAGTTTCCAACACCTTCTGTGCAAATGCCGTATTCGTAATATCACTATCACCGTTCTTGGCTGAGGTCTTCCTTCCTCCCGCAATGACATATTCACCTTCCGCTACCGTACCGCCGGAGGTTCCGTACAATTCAATCAGCTGCGCCTGTGCTGCTGTTATGCAGTTTCTCGCATTCAGCATATACTGCTTATCTCTGGCACTATCAATATAGCCAAGTAATGCAGGTACTAAGATTGCAGCCAGGATTGCCAGGATCACCAATACAACGATCAGCTCCACCAGCGTGAAACCTCTATTATCCACTTTTCCCGATCTTCTTTCTCTCATACGATCAACTCCTACATGCTCATCTCCAAAGTCTTATTCTATCTTATATATCGGTTTTTTATCGATGGTTTATTAATTATATATTATTTTTCGAATTCGTGCAACAAAATAACAGCTAGCATTCCGGCATAGCTGTTACTGAAACCTTATGAAAGAGTAGCGGGGACAGGATTTGAACCTATGACCTCCGGGTTATGAGCCCGGCGAGCTTCCAGACTGCTCCACCCCGCGTTATGGGTGAGAGGACATCGATATTGATGTCCTCCTTAAAGAGGCACGAGCCGGATTTGAACCGGCGATAGAGGTGTTGCAGACCTTTGCCTTACCACTTGGCCATCGCGCCTTATTTCATTATATGAAAAAAATGTGCCATATAGAACTTCCGTATATATACAACATCCGACATATGGCAACATAGTGACCCCAACGAGATTCGAACTCGTGTTACCGCCGTGAAAGGGCGATGTCTTAACCGCTTGACCATGGGGCCTTAAAAGAAAACTCCCCGAGTAGGGCTCGAACCTACAACCCCACGGTTAACAGCCGTGTGCTCTACCATTGAGCTATCGAGGATGATTAAAAAGGTATGCACCTTCAGAACATCACACAGAAAATCTAACCAATAATTAAGGAAGTAGATAAGCCCTCGACCTATTAGTACTGCTCA
>CACZRT010000063.1 GCA_902783585.1 uncultured Lachnospiraceae bacterium
ATCCTTCATATACTCTTCAATCTGCCGATCCATGATCTGCGGAATATCGCCATGTGCCAGATACACCTTCGTCCATTCCACGACCTTATCCAACGCTTCCGATACATTCCAACGTGGGCTCCACCGGAACGTCGTCTTCAGCTTCGAACAATCCAGCTTCAGGAAATTCGCCTCATGCGGACCGCCGTCATACTGGTTGATCCACTTCATGCCCTCGCCCCATTTATTACAGAACATATCTACGATATCACCGGTCGTCACACAATCCAGATCATCCGGACCCACATTGTAATAATCCGCATAACTGCCATCCTCATACTGCTTCGCCGCGATCATCAGATATGCCATTACCGGTTCCAATACATGCTGATACGGACGGGTGGAATGCGGATTCCGCACAACGATATCACTGCCTTTTTCAGCCGCCCTGACACAATCAGGAATGATCCGATCGTTAGCAAAATCGCCGCCGCCAATAACATTCCCGGCACGGGAGGTAGAGATTGCCACTCTTCCGTCTTCAAAGAAAGAGCTCTTATAGCTGTGCGTCACCAACTCCGAGCAGGACTTGCTGTTCGAATACGGATCATAGCCGTCCAACGGCTCATTCTCCCGATATCCCCATGCCCACTCATTATTCTTATAGACCTTGTCCGTGGTCACATTCACAAAGGACTTCACGCAGTCACTCAGGCGGATGCATTCCAGGACATTCACCGTCCCCATCACATTCGTCTCATAGGTATAGACCGGATATTTATAGGAATCCCGTACGATCGGCTGCGCTGCCATATGGATCACGATCTCCGGCCTTGCTTCTTCGAACACCTTCTTCAGATGCTCCAAGTCCCGGATATCCCCGATCACAGAATTCATCCGCTCCTCTACATCACACAAGGAGAACAGGTTCGGGTCCGTTGGCGGATCCATGGAATATCCCGTCAGAACCGCGCCGGCATTCACCAGCACCCGGCTCATCCAAGAGCCCTTGAATCCGGTATGACCGGTAAGAAGTACCCGTTTCCCTTTATAGAATGACAGATCAAATCCATTCTTCATGCTTCTATCTCCATTTCTTATCCTTAATTATTCTTCCCAGATCATCCAAGGCGCACGCCCCTCTGCGATCATCTCGTCGAGCTGATTCCGGTCTCTTGTGGTATCCATACACTTCCAGAAGCCCGGATGCTCATAGGCCTTCAGATTCCCCTCGGACGCAAGCCGCTCTAACGGTGCCTTCTCAAACACAGTGGAATCTCCTTCAATATAATCAAAGATCTCCGGATTCAATACCATGAAGCCGCCATTGATCACACTGCCATCCAGATCCTGCTTCTCCCGGAATCTAAGAATTGTTCCCGAATTATCAATATCAAGCACGCCAAATTGCTGCCCCACATTCACTGCCGTTATGGTAGCAACCTTACCGTGAGACTTATGAAACTCAACAAGAGCATTTAAGTCCACATTGGATACTCCATCGCCATAGGTAAGCATAAATGGTTCATTACCGACATACTTCTTGATCCGTTTCACACGGCCGCCGGTCATGGTGTTCAGTCCGGTATCTACTAATGTCACCTTCCAAGGCTCTGTATAATTCTTATGAACGATCATCTCACCGCCCATGGAGAAATCAAAGGTGATATCACTGGTATGCATATAATAATCCGCAAACCACTCCTTGATCACATGCTGCTTATAGCCGCAGCAGATCACAAATTCATTATATCCAAAGGCAGAATAATACTTCATAATATGCCAGATGATCGGTTTACCGCCAATCTCTACCATAGGCTTCGGCTTTAAATAACTCTCCTCACTGATCCGGGTACCGAATCCCCCGGCTAAGATCACAACTTTCATCTTCGTTCCTCCTATTCCTCCTTCATAATCCACTCACACCATTGTACACAACCTGATAATCAGTGTCAATTATTGCAGTACCGTAAATGACTGAATATCGACAGGAGCCTCTGCCACATAGTGATACAGCGTTCCGGAATCCCCCTGTCTTACCACATCCATAATACCGGTATCGAATACAAGGGCATCTCCCCGTTGATCCGACAAACCATAGGTGTGTCCCGGAGTATCATATTCCCCTGTCAGATACAGATAACAATCTGTGATCCAGATGGTCGTGTGCGGATTCTCGTCCTTATCCACCGTATATTCCAATTCCGTGCATTGTCCGGCTATGCAATATCCCCTGCTGTCATCCGCAAATGTATATATGGCGCAGTCAGACGGAGTCGGCTGATACTCTGTCTGTCCATTCACATTCATAGCGTTCACTGCATGTCCCATCAGCTTCGAATAGAACAGATTCGGTCCAAGATAATCCATGACATATCCGGTACTTGTCAGCAAGCCATTACTATAATCCAGCTGATCAAGGATTCCACAGGCAAATGCTGCTTCTACACAATCCCTTGGATAGCGGTAGAACTGATTCTCACCACTTACGGTATTCCAGCCCATATACTGATTCACGACCAGAACGCCTGCAAGCACCAGACCATACAGGACCATCAGCGCGCGTCGAAGGGATAACCTTCGGACGGCCTGATAGAGAAGAAGCATCAGGATCAGGAAGATCACAGTGAATCCATAACTCTGGATATATGCCGGAAGATGTCCCATTCCCCACTGTGTCTCTGCCTGATATTTCTCCGACAGACCAATGATCGCGGCAGGCAGGAACAAGAGCCCCGCGCCGAATACCAGCAGTCTATAACAGACTCCCCGGGTAACATTACGCTCTGTCTGCTTATAACAGATCCGGATCACCAGCCAAATCAGGAATGCCGTCAGAAGCAGCAATACGATCTGATTCCACCGAATACTGTGCCCTAATATCCATATCTCATCACGAATGCCCTGATTCCGCCCAACCGTAATATAATACCGGGCAAGCGGAAAGCCTGCAGACAGCTGCTTCGCAGTTCCATACAGGATTGCCCCGGGATCCAGGTGCATACTGATCCCGTCATAGCTGCTTCCGCCGGTCTTAAGCCTAAGCAGGACATTGATCAGTCCGGCTAAGACAAGGGCGGCCAGATGGAAGCTGCAATCCTTTAATAATCGCAGAAGCTTCCTGCCGAACTTTGCCTTCTCTTCTGTCCGGTTCCATACAAGGATCATAATAAGTACAATGAAAGTAAAGGCAACTTCATAGGTCCCAAGAGCCAAGAACAGCGTAATCCCTCCAAGCAGACCCCAATACCACCTTCCGGTATCTGCATATTGCAGGACACACAGGCAGGATAATGTCAGCCATAATAACAGGACATGCATCAGCAGATGATAGCTGTACAGTGCGCTGTTATACTCGCAGGACAGTGGAATACAGATCGGGAACAATATCATAAACATATATTGCAGGAATTCCGAATGTGTCGTCTTCTTAAGAAGCACTCCGAACAACAGGCTGTTCACATATGTCGCGATAACAATGGCGAATTTGTAGCTCCATCTCGTACTTAATACCCCGAACAACAGATACGTATAGCTGGAAAATGGAAAAAAACGTCCGCTGTCCAGCCATCCCTGTACCGCCTGTCTGGTAAAGTCCCACAAAGACTGTCCCGTCAGGTAAGTTGCGCCGATTATATTCGCATTATAGCAGTCATCACACCGATACCCGCTCTCCGTGATCATCCAGAAGGACAGCAGGTAGATTACGATCAATCCTATATGAATGCATAGCTTGTTCCATATACTATTCTTGTTCTGCTGCTGTGTCCCGCTATTCATACCCAATCCTATAACCATATCTCTGTTCTTACTCATTCCAATCCTATAACCATATCCCTGTTCTTACCCGTTCCGATCCTATATTCCATAATAGAGCATTCTTCCGTTCGGACTTGTCAGATGCTCCTCTCCGACCACCTGCCTAAGCCGATCCTGCAGTTCCTTCAATTCTTCCTCCGTATAAGCCGCCGTATCAATATAGATACCGGTGAAGCCGGAAGCCTTCAATTCCTTGATCTGCTGTTCCACCGGCAGTTCAGAGATCTCCTTCTGCCAGGAATCGATCTCCCGCCCCTTCACAGCACAATAAGACCATCGCAGGGAATCTGAATGCAGATATCCCCGTAAATGCGAATAATCGATCATATTCAGGATCGGTCCCTGTTCCGGATATACAACATAAGGCATCTGGAATATCATACCATTCTCGTTCTGAGCCTCGATCTCAGCCACAAAGGCCTCATCGGAATCATACTCGCTGCGGATCCAGTCGTATGCAGGGATCATTCCCACGGAGGTCTGATCCCAGATCCCGAATACCATCAATACTGTCACACAGCCGATTCCAAGCCATACGCCGAACTTCTTAGGCTTAAGGAACCGGTCGTAGATCCTGTCCGCCAGAATACAGACCATCAGGACCGAGAACATAGCAATAAAGACACTGATCCGATTATAGCAGCGGATCATGGAGAATAGATAACCAATGATGCTCGAGAAGCTTCCGATGGTTCCGATCAGCAGAGCTGCATAAGTCAGGATCATCAGCCTATGAACGATAGTTCTTGTCGGAAGCTTGTGTATGATGAAGATACTGAACAATAACACCAGAAAGCCAAGGGTCATGACCGCCCCCAGAGATGCTTTCATATTCTCGTTCGTTAAGGCATATTCGTCATAATATCCCCTAAGCGTAGCAAGCTTCTCGATCCGATGTCCCGTGATCGGCAGGATCAGCTGTGTCAGCTTCAGGGAATAGATCTCTGAAGCAACCTCATTTCGTTCGATCGCCGCCGAATTCGATCCATGCTGTCTCCAATATATCACAGAAGGCAGCAGCGATGCGATCAGACTGACTACAGTAACGATGATCGTCAGAAGCTCCTGAAGACAGGTCTTCAGTTTCTCACGGTTCAAGATCTTATATAGCATACTGATACACAGGAAATAGCAGAAGAAATAAGAATAATAGACTCCGGTCAGTGCCATCAGAACGAACAGAAGCAGATGCAGCACGTTATTCCTGTTCAGAATTGCAGGGATCCCCTTCTTCTGATCCTTGCCGCGCGTAATCCTCCATACAGTTTCTCCGCCCATCAGCTTCACAATATAATATACCATGAGCGGAACCATAAAATATTCACTTAAGAACAGATGTCCCAGCCCCCGGAAAAAGTGATACGGAAGAAATGCATACAAGACCGATCCCATAATAGCGGCCGGTCTTCGGATATTCAGTCGTTTCATGACTGATAATGCAGTTCCCATACAGAGAAAATACCCCGCCAGATAGAACAGATTCAGGGTCAGCACCCAATCCCCGGCTGCTGCCAGGATCACCCGTTCCATCACATTGAGCAGAAGATCTCCGGTAGACGAATCATAAAAGGTGGCTCCCTCCTCCGAAGGTGCGCCAAGCAGTGGATTCCGATACATCCACCCGGTCTCCTGCATGGTCTTAATGGTCATGGCGGCCGTCATATCGTCTCCCATTCCATACTGCAGCGGATACTTCTTAAGATCCGCGTGCCACAGCTGCAGAACGATCGTCAACCCGATCAGGACACAGATACAGCCTATCACGTAATCACCTATTACATTCCAGACCTTTTTCACACGTTCCAACGTCTAATCCTCACATTTCATCCAATCATGATACCCATTAATCAGTATTCTGTCTTTGCTTAGAATAATATCAGTGTTATTATAAGCTTCCAACGTCAATTCCATACGTTCTGCAAAGATTTCTATACTCCTGGGAATATAAGAAGCCCCGGATCACCGCTTCCTTCTCCTCCCGGCTCATGGTAGGCAGACAGCTGATCCATGCCTCTTTCCCATCCGGGTCCGACGAACGCTGCAGATAGATCTCATACAGGCATTCGACGAATTCATCACTGTCCATATCCTTATTCATGAATTCCTTGCTGAATACAAAGCCCTTCGTTAGATCGGCTGCAGTGCCTCCGTTTACAAGCACTGTCACCCATGCTTCCAAGCCGTCCTCATCCGGCTCCCTTCCCAGAAAACCGCGATAATAATCCGATACAAACTCGGTCAATTCGATGTACAGCTTGGAATTCTTGGTCTCCCCACCAGTCTGTGCAATACCGTAATACGCACATTTCTTATGGAACTCTGAAGATAATGCAAAGCCTTCCATGATCTCACTTCTGGACGCGCCCTGCTCTAACTCATTCACCCAGGCCGCCTTGCCCTCTGCATCCGAAGAACGGCCCAGGTAGACCTGATACAGCTTCTCTACAAATTCCTCATCACTTAAGTTCTTATTCTGAAATTCCTGGCTCCAGATAAAGCCGGAGGATAATTCTCCGCCGGTAGGCCGCTCTCTGGCGATTGCAAGCAGCCAATTGGACACCTCTGTCTTGGTCGGATTCCGATCCAGACAGGTCTCATACAGATTACGGATGAATCCGGCAATGTCCGGTGTATCCTCCGTATACAATTCCTCCGAATCATCGATCAGCGTCGCATAGGCACTGCCCTTATGCAATCCAAAATAATTCGCGATACCGGTGGCGTCAGCAACTCCCAGCTCCTTCCTAGAGGCTTCGGAGGTCAAATATCTGGCTGCCTCCTCCGGATTCGTGATGAATCCATGTTCAACAATGATACCCGGCAGCCCGGCCTTCATACTGTTACGTACAATGGAATACCAATCTGCCCGATGACCGTTCGGATAATAATATTCGTCTCCGCTGCTGTCTGACCAGCGGATATACAAGCCACGGCTCTTAAGTCCCAGCTTGGTCAGTTCACTCTGGATCAGTTCACCGGAATCTCTTGTAATCTGACTGATCTCATCCCGGTAACCGGATTGGCCTGCAACCAGAACAACCGAACCGGCCGACGAAGAGTTCGAAGCAGCGTCAGCATGAACACTGATCAGAAGGTCAGCGCCTACCGACTTGGCATAATTCACTCTCGCCTCAAGGCAAACACTGTTACTGGCCGGATTCAGGCAGCTTCCATCCGTTCTTGTCATATATACCACTACATTGCTGTAGGTTTCTAATTCTTCCTTTAGATACTTGGAAATCGCTAAGGTAACCTCTTCCTCCTTCAAACCATTTCCACGGGCCCCCACATGTCTTGCGTCATGCCCCGGATCAATGACGATCACGATCTGGCCGGAGGCTTTGCGCTGCAGAGGATATTCATCCAGAATCTCAAAGTTGGTCTCTCCATACGTGATATTCTCCGCATCCTCCACATCAATATGTTCGTCCTGCAACGCATGAACCGGAGCCATGGAGACATCCTGTACCTCATATTGACAGGAAGACGTCTCTATATAATCTGCCAGATTCATTGTATGCCGGATTCCATCGATCACACATTCCACTTTGGTCAGTGTATACAGTCCCGGAACAGCAGCATCATAAGAATACAGGATCAGATTCTCAACATTCGCCTGCATGGTTACAGACATCTCACATCCCGCTTCATCCACAATAGACAGACTGGCTTCCGAGACATTGCCACTCCCTTCCGGAAGACTGACAACAATATTCTGTGTTAATCCCTGTGTCAGCACAGGACTCTCAATGTAGAGATATCGAAGGAAGGCATCGCTGTCTTCACCTCCGGTCAGCACTGCTTCCATGGTATTATCCATGTCCACAGCAGTCTCTTCCTGTGCAGCCTCTGTCCGTACTTCGGCCGCAGCGTCCGTTCCCCATACTGTCCAGGCAGAATAGGCCGGAATCGAGCATGCAACTGCCGCTCCGAGCAGAATGCCTCCCACCCGTCCGAATAATGAACGCTTACTATGGTCGTTGATCCTTCTATTATCAGACATCTTTATCTATCTCCTCCTACAAGCCGTACTCCGCAGCTAATGTTGTGTATTCCTTTGAATAGACAAATCCATTCATGACTTCCAATCTTGTCGCTCCGTTCTTCAGAACGCCGACCCATGCCTGCTTACCGGCCTCATCCGGCTCCCGGTCTAAGAAGGTCCGGTACAGGATCGTCACGTATTCCTCATCCGAATAATTATGAAGAATGAACTCCGGCGAGAAGATGAAGCTATTGGCAATTCCGTGAAGATCCGTCTCATGCGAGTACAGAACTCCCGTCCATGCATTCAGTCCATCCACCTCAGGCTCTCTTCCAAGCGCCGTACGATACAATCTGGTCACAAATGCTGTCGTATTACTGTTAATATCCCGATTCTCATAGGTCGTGAGTGATCCCCGTACTACGCCGAAGGAATTACACAGATTATTGAACTCCTTCGAATTCACAAACCCAACCAGAACTGCTCTTCGGCTGCAGCCATCACGCAGGATCTTCGTCCAGGCGGCCTTACCGTTCTCATCCGATGGACGATTCAGAAGCGTCTCGTACAGAATCTCTACGTACTCCTCATCCGTAAGGGAACGATTGGTGAACTCGTTACTGTAGAAGAAGCCCTCAACCACACGTGCTGCCGTGGTTCCGGATTCCTGCATAGCAGATACCCAGCCATATAAGCCGGATTCATCCGGTTCCCGTTCCAGGATCAGGCGGTACAATCTGGTTACAAATGCTTCCAATTCCGAATTCGCACTCTCCTCCGGACTCGGACAGCGTGTTACCGGCATATTGTTATAATATGGGATCTTGAAGATCAACGGCTGATCCAGGATTCCGATTGATGAATAGGTGGTGTACACGGTTCTTGCTTCATTAACCGCACCACGGATATTCTGCATATACTGATGGGAGAACATGATATATCCATTACTTACTACATGGAATTTCTGAAGATATAATGTGTCCTGTCCCTTAGAGATATAATTGCCGCTTAAGGTTCTGGCTCCACCCTGCAGACTGCGGAATCTGGTATTCCACTCCTCTTCTCTGGCACGGGTCAGACCATTCACATAGATGGCCTCCGCGGTATCGCCATAGGCTCCGATATTATAATAGTTATAGAGTCCTTCGTAGCCCGGATAGGTTCCCGAGATCAACGGAGAGGTGCCGGCTCTTCCCTGCTCCTGCAGAACTCTTGCCGCCAGCATATAAGGACTGATCTGATTCTCCGAACCGAGTCTGCACAACGCCTGTGCATACGTAATCTCGTCATCCGGAAGCACTGCATGACTCATGAAGGAATTACTTAAGATCGCCTCTACACCGTCCTCTGTCTGAAGCTCACCATTATATCCAAGCAATTCGAACTGGAAAACACCCTGATCATTCAGGAAATTACGCGGATCCGCAAAATACTTCACCGCACTCTCAGAGGCCTGAACCCAATTATCTCCGCTTAAGCCGTAATAGGTATCTGTAGCTGCATCATAGGACCAGCTGTATTTGCCCTTATAGGAATCCGGTACCGACCGCTCGATCAACGATCTTCGAGGCTCCATCTCTGCCGCAATGAAGGTACTCCAGTCAATTCCCGTGTTCTGCGGAACGAAGATCCAATTCGGGTGGGTACTGTGGAGATTCCGTAAATACGGCTTATAGCTCTCCGGAAAAGTCGCAATAGAGTCCTCAAACTCTGCTTCGCTCATTCCCTGAAGAACCTGCATGCCGGTAAGCTCACAGGTATCCTCTGACCCGCTTTCCGCCCCGCTGAGCACAGCTGTTCGGGTCTGAGAAGTGATCAGATATCTGCTGTCCACATATCCATAGCTCTCTCCGCCATCCGTACTGCGAACATACGCCCAATATACTCCCTGATCGGCATCGACATTCAGGATCTGAACCTGCTGCCCTGTGGTCAATTCCCCAATTACGGCGCTTTCATAAGATGGTTCTGAATATATGCTGCAGGACTCACATCTATATACAGAGGCAAGCAGCTGCCCATAATCATAAGAATCCGATGGAACTTCCTCATCGATCGTATACACCACATCCGAGTCCTCCGGTACCATCCACTCCTGTCCGGACTGCGTTCCGTCAGATTCCTCCGCAAACACTCTATCGCAGATCATAACACTATTCACGGTGATCACAGCAGATAAGGTACACGCCAGCCACCTGAAGCTATATCGTTTCATCTTAATGTTCTCCTTCATATCAATCTCAATATCCGTATCCATTCCTGATTCCGGGTATCCTGTGCCTAAGATCAGCCGGCCGTTTTTTTCTCCGATTCGCCATATCTCGTCACAAGCCTACTTATTATACCATCTTTCTACATGAACTATCAAGGGAAGATATCTGATTTTCATATTTTATTCATTTTCCTTTTTATCCCATCCATCAGCGGATATTCCCGGCCCGGCAGAGCGCTCGCCAATCTCCGACGCCAAATATTCAGCATTACAAATTTCTGAGACATTTCCCTTGTTAGAGATTCCCAATAATGCTACAATATGGAAAGAATTGAAGGAGACGATCAGATCATCATGAATACATCCCATCAGGACATCAACCATAACGACATCAAGTCTAAGTCTGCAGATCCGGGCCTTACCTCCGGATACCATAATGCATCCGACCGATGGATCCTGTTCCTGCTTGGAGCAGGCGTAGGTCTGATCCTGTATCTGACGCTCTATGGTGTGAGAAGATTAGGCTTCACCGATATTTCATGGATCTATGATATGCAGGGAGATATCCGCCAGCATTATACCGGATGGGTCTTCTTCCGGAACGGAGACTGGCAGTTTCCGCTTGGTATGACCGATCAAATGATGTATCCATACAACACTTCGGTCCTGTTCTCCGATTCTATCCCCCTGCTTGCTATCTTCTTCAAGCTGTTCCGGGGGATCCTGCCGGAAACCTTTCAATATCTTGGAGCTTACGGGCTCCTGTGCTTCCTGCTGCAGGGAGGCTTCGGCGCTCTGATCGCGGGCAGATTTCATCCATCCAAGGTGGTATGTGCGCTTTTCTCCATCGTATTTGTATTTTCCCCGATCCTCCTGTACCGGATGTATTCCCATACCTCGCTGTCGAGTCATTATCTGCTCTTATTTGCCATCTATCTCTGGCTGTCCGCAGCCGAGATCCGATATCGTAGATCCGTTCTGTTATGGGCGCTGCTCGGGATCTTGTGTGCCGGTATCCATATCTATTTCCTTCCTATGGTCGGACTGATCCTGATCGCATTCTGTGTGAAAGCAGCCATCCACCGTAATCATTCCGTCCTGCAGGCAATCTCACTGATTCCGGTCTATTGTATCTCTGCTGCCCTCATGGTCTATGCAGAAGGCGGATTTACAGGCGCCGGCGATCTGTCCGACTTCGGTCTCGGTATCTATAATGCGAATCTGAATGTCCTGATCAACGGCTACGGCATAGATCTTCTGCTTCCGAACCTGCCATTTCTCCCGGGACAATACGAAGGCTATGGACCGCTTGGCGCCGGAGTCCTTCTCCTGCTCATTCTGTCCCTGATATTCGGTCTTTACCATCTGATATCTAAGGGCAGAAGCAGGACAAAGGAGCAGGATTGCAATAAGCCTGTGGTCGATTCCTCCGATAATAAGAATACCCCGCGATCCCCGCTTCCCGATATTATAATAGGCGCTGTATTGATCCTGGTTTCTATCCTGCTTGCCATGAGCATCAATATCAGCCTGAACGACCGGCTCTTAGCCACGATCCCATTACCGCAGCTCCTCTATCAGCTGCTTGGCATCTTCCGCTGTTCCGGACGCTTTATCTGGATCCCGGTCTATGTTCTGACCGGTACTGCGCTCATGCTCCTGCTGACCAGATGCAAGAAACCGCTGATCCTTGTTGTTCTGGTTATCTGTTCTGCCGTGCAGATCTATGATCTGTCATCCTATTACGGGCATCGCCGTCTTCCGGATATTGAACAGCCCTTTCAATCAGAGGTATGGGAATATCTTGCAGAGCATTATTCCCACATCCAGTACATCGGTTATCCGGATACAGAAACCCTGGTTCAGCTGGGCTGGTATGCCGCCAAGAACCATATCAGTGTCTCCCAGTCCATTATCTCCCGTTCAGACACTGCCCTCATTCAGCAGGGAATTGAGGACAGCGTAGCGGAGCTTCGGAATCTGACACCGGATCCGGATACCATCTATGTCTTTAATAACGAGCTGTACTATCCGGAATTCTCCCTTCATCTCTATGACAGTGATTCCGTCGTCTTCGGTGTCACGGAAGAGCTTTCCATGCTCTCTGCGATCCCGAATGCACCTTTGGAGATCCGCTATCATGACGGACTGGGGCTGATCGGTGGCGAAGATACTGCAGACGGTCGGATCGTGCATAACGACGGAACCAGCTTCGGCCCATATTATCCATTGCAGGCCTACACCTATGAGATCATAGTTACCGGGCAGAACCTGTCTGCCGCCGAATATGACGTATTTTCCGGAGACCATGGCACGACCATTCCGTGCACGCTCCTGGAATCCACAGACACAGAGCTTCGGTATTATTACACTCTTACCGAGGATTATTCCGATCTGGAATTCCGCTTCTTTAACCATAGCGGGGAAGATATTGTTATAGAACATCTGTATATCATGACAGATCCCGAAGACGCGCCGAAATGATCCATAAATAAAACGACACCTTAGCTTGTAATCCGGAGCAAATTATACTAAAATACAGATATTGTAATCTGACTCATCGAGGATTGCAGACCAAAATACCCAGACGTCAGAAATATAATACAGAAATATCAATTGTTAATGAATATCAGGAGGATATCTTATGAAACGAACAGCTCTTATTATGGCAGGCGGACGCGGCGAACGCTTCTGGCCAAAAAGCCGCAAGAATCTACCTAAGCAATTCCTGTCGCTGACCGGAGACGGCAAGACCATGATCCAGCTTACGGTTGAACGTATTCTGCCGATTGTTGATATGGAGGACATCTATATCGCTACCAACCGCGATTATAAGCCACTGGTCATGCAGCAGCTGCCGGAGCTTCCGGAAGAGAATATACTGTGTGAACCGATCGGGCGCAACACGGCTCCCTGTATCGGTCTTGGCGCAGTCCACATTGCGCACAAATATGAAGATGCCGTCATGATGGTACTGCCATCCGATCATTTGATCAAATATAATCATATGTTTGTGAATATCCTGAAGCAGGGAAGTCAGCTCGCCGAACAGGGAGAGAATCTGGTCACCATCGGTATTACGCCGGATTATCCGGAAACCGGTTACGGATATATCAAGTTCAATCCCGATCAGGTTGAGGGGGCCGCTTATGCTGTTGACCGCTTTGTTGAGAAACCAAGTCTGGAGGTTGCCAAGGAATATCTCTCCACCGAACAATACTTATGGAACAGCGGTATGTTCTTATGGAAGGTATCTACCATCCTGAAGAATCTTCAGCAATTCATGCCATCCGTCTATCAGGGGCTCATGAAGATTCAGGCTGCCATTGGCACAGAGGATCAGGAAGCCGTTCTGGAATCCGAATTCACCGCATTTCCTTCCGAGTCCATTGATTATGGAATTATGGAGAAGGCGAAGAATATCTATATCCTGCCGGGAACCTTTGGCTGGGACGATGTGGGGTCATGGCTCGCTGTCGGACGGATCCGCAAATCCAATGAGGCCGGTAATGTTGTCAGTGGTAATGTGATAACCGTCAATTCCGAGAACTGTATCATTGAGGGAAGCAGCAAGCTGATCGCTGCCGTGGGATTAGAGGATCTGATCATCGTAGATACCGAGGATGCGACTCTGATCTGTGAGAAGAACAGCGCCGGTGATATCAAGAAGGTGTTAGAGAACTTAAAGATCTGCAACCGGGATGAATATATCTAGATCAGGCATACTATAGATCCAGATCAGTACAAGAATATCTGGATTATCTGGTAGTAACTATATCTAAGCAAGAGGATATGTATATGAAAGTATTAATAATAGGAGCAGCCGGATTTGTCGGCGGATATCTGATCCATCATCTGCATAACGAGAAGCATGCAGAGGTATATGCCACGAAGCTGCCGCAGGAACAATTAGATACAGAGGAGGCCGATATCTACGATCTGAACATCTTAGAGCCGGATACTATCCTGCCTCTGTTAGAAGCTATCCATCCGGATGCCATCATTCATTTGGCCGCCCAGAGCTCTGTCAGTGTCTCATGGAAGAAGCCGGGATTAACGGTAGATATCAATATTAAGGGGACCATACATCTTCTGGATGCGATACGGAGTCTGGATTATACGCCAAGAGTACTGCTGATCGGCTCCGGCGAGGAATACGGTCACATACTGCCTGACGAGACACCGATCAGGGAGACCAACCACGTTCGGCCGGGCAATATCTATGCGGCTACCAAGGCCTGTCAGAATATGATCGGTACGATCTATACAGATGCCTATCATATGGATATCATGTCAGTCCGGGCATTTAATCATATCGGACCGAAACAGAGTGAGATCTTCGTTGTATCAGACTTCTGCAAGCAGGTGGCTCAGATTGAAGCCGGACAGATGGAACCGGTAATCCGGGTTGGCAATCTGTCGGCTGCCAGAGACTTTACCGATGTCCGGGATGTCGTCCGCGCATATGCTCTCCTGCTCGAACATGGAAGAACCGGTGAGACCTATAATGTAGGCAGCGGGCATGCGATTCCGATTGAAGAGATCTTACACAGGATCCTTGCACAATCCTCCGCTTCCATTGAAGTCACGATCGACCCGGCGAAGCTTCGACCGGTGGACATTCCGATCATAGAGGCAGATATCACCAAGCTGCAGAAGGATACAGGATGGACGCCGAAGCACTCCTTAGATGCTACCATCCAGGATGTCCTGACTTATTGGAGAGCCAGACTCGCAGGTGCGAACGCTCCGAATGCAGACTAATCCGTCCTGGCCGGAGACTCATAATACAGAACCCCGGCATTCACTTCAGATTCATAATAGACAGGGGCCTGGATCAGATCGACTTCCCCCTGCAAGGTATAGATAGAAGAATCATCCGCAGCTGTCATCAGTTCCCATTCAGATGGGTCAACGCCTGACAGCTGTATTCCATTTCCGCGAATGTAGATCACCGGATCCTGCACCCACAGATGCTCGATCCGGGAGCCTTCCGCATCCCATTCTAAGCCGACACATTCTCCGAGGATCATAGCACCGGATTCCCGGTCTGCCATATTGAAGATTCCATAATATTTCTTTGACTTTCCATCCTCACCGACCATTGCCGGATCCTCTAATGTCTCCGATCTCATATGTTCTCCATACGTAATCAGATCCTCCGCATACAAATTACGTCCTGCCAGCTTCGAATAGAACGATCTGCAATCTCCCGCATCGTAGATATAATGGGTAGTTCCTACCAAAACCATGTCTTCCCGATCCTCGAAGGCATCAAAGAACCCTTCCCGCGAGGCACAGGCTATATTCTCCTGCGGATACTTCCGATATCCGTTCATATATTCCAGGATCTCTCTTGCCGTCACCTGATCAAGAAGCAGAATTATGGCGAGAATCCCGCCAAGAATACCGGCTCCCAGCTTATAGACATGTGGATTCGAGATCCGATCCGCCCATGCAACGATCAGCGCCGTAACTACCATCGTGAATCCAAGACTTTGCATATAGGCCGGAAGATGCCCGGCAAACCAGCCAAGAGAATTCTGATATTTATCGGATATTGCGATCAATACTCCCGGGAGCAGCCAGATCATCCCTCCAAGAATCGCGATCATCCGGATCATAGCAGAATCCATTGTTCGTTTCCCATGTTCACCTGCATGAGTTTTCCCGTTATCGATATCCCCATTCTCCTTCTTATTTCCAAGAAGAATCCCTAGATACAGAGCAAGAAAACACAGAACCGCCGCCAGATCCGGCAGAGTGATCATACCGGCCAGCGCCTTCCAGGAATAGGTATACTGATCTGTAAAGAACCCATCCGCATAATAAGAGCCTATATAACGTCCAAGGGGGATACAGGTCGAGCACTGCTTGCAGAAGGTAATCCAGATCTTACGAAGATCCCATGTAACTTCTATCCCTCCATAGCTTGCCTCCTTGAACAGTATCCGAATGATCACATTCCACAGCCCCACAGCCAGGATCACACACCAGACCGGCAATCCCCGGAACAGGATCTGTTTCCCGTTTTTCAGCTTCTTATATCCAAGATATCCAAACGGGATCACGAATACAAAACCAACCTCATAAGTGCATAATGCCAGAAGCATGCTGACAGCACTGACCATAAGATATCTTCTAAGACCGGTATCAAGATACCGTACCCATCCATAGATCGCAAGCAGCCCGAACAGCACCACCGTCTGGATCAGCAGATGATAGCAGTAGAGACCGCTGTCAAACTCCGGCGTCAGCTGGATCAGAACCGGGAATATCAGCATATAGAGATATGCCATCCATCTGCTATCCGTCAGCCGGTACATAAGCAGCCAACAGACAAGATTATCCAGATAGACAGCGATCAGGATCGCCAGCTTATATGTCAGAATATTGGTGCATAGCGCATATACACAAGGCGCCAGATTCGAGATTGGGAAGAACCGCCCCACATGCAGCCACAGATTGAATTGAGAGCTGATATCCTGCCATATGCTCCCCTCTCCCGTATAAGGATATGCCCATACATTGCTGTTCCACATATCATCTGCCGACAGACCGCTCTGCAGCAGGATCCGGAAGGTCAGACCATAGAATACCGCCAGCAGCACATGAAGGATCATATCAACTTTTCTATCTGTAAGTCTGCTCACGTTCCATCCTCTCCATTTCCAATCTCATATAACATGTAAAACTGTCCTGCATATAATTCCCGAAAACAAGAATCATACTGTCCGATAAATAAGGTTCGAAAAAGTCCATAAAAATGTCCGCAAAAAAATGTCCGATCGAGCTGTGCATTGTCACACATTTCAACCGGACATATCTCTATCCTGATTCTATCTTAACGTCCTGCTTCCTTCTTCGCCAGCTCCCGGTCATGCAGCGCCATGATCCGTACCAATTCCTCATAGGAGGTCTTCTGTGGATCCCAGCCAAGCACAGTCTTCGCCTTCGTCGGATTGCCCCACAGGTTATCTACATCTGTCGGACGGAACCACTGTGGATTCACGCAGACAAGCATCTTGCCGGTAGCAGCGTCATATCCCTTCTCATCGATCCCGGTTCCTTCCCAGCGGATATCAATCCCGTTGGCCTTGAAAGCTTTCTCTGTAAAATCACGAACCGTATGCTGAACACCGGTAGCAATCACGAAATCATCCGGAGTCTCATGCTGCATGATCAGCCACATACACTCCACATAATCCTTCGCATATCCCCAATCCCGCAGAGAATCCATATTACCAAGCTCCAGATGATCCTGCAGACCCTCGGCGATCCTTCCTGCAGCAAGCGTGATCTTCCGTGTTACGAAGGTCTCTCCACGCCGCTCCGATTCATGATTGAAGAGGATTCCGTTCACTGCGAACATTCCGTATGCTTCCCGGTACTCCTTGATCATCCAGAAACCATACTGCTTAGCGATCGCATACGGGCTATATGGATGAAATGGAGTTGTCTCACTCTGTGGAACCTCTTCTACCTTACCATATAATTCCGAGGTAGACGCCTGATAGATCTTCGTCTTCTTCGTAAGACCCAGCATACGCACAGCCTCTAAGATCCTAAGTACGCCGATCGCATCCACATCTCCGGAATATTCCGGCACATCGAAGGATACCTGCACATGGGACTGTGCTGCCAGATTATAGATCTCATCCGGCTGTGTCTCATGAATGATACGGATCAACGATGCCGAATCCGACAGATCTCCATCATGAAGCGTTACAGCGTTCTTTGCGATCAGATGATCGATCCTGGCCGTATTGGCAAGAGAAGCTCTTCTGGTAATACCATGCACTTCATATCCCTTCTCGATCAGTAACTCTGCCAGGTAGGATCCGTCCTGTCCGGTAATACCTGTGATCAATGCAACTTTACTCATATTTCATCCTCACTCTTTCCAGATAGCGCACAGACTATCTATTACTTATTATCCTGATTTCTATCGCTCTTTCATAATGTGTGATACCATCTCACACGTATATGATTATACCAATATTTCCTTATTTGTCAATCTTGGCGCACCGCTCCAGCATACGATCGAACTTCTCCATAATGACATCCCACCGGTAATAGCTCTCAACATACTTAAGTGCCGCCTGCCCCATACGCTCCCACGCTTCCTCATGCGTGAGCATATAATTCATACAGCCTTCAAACTCAAAATAATCCTTATAGTAGAGTCCGCCGTTGCTGCGCACACAGTGTCCCTTCAACACTTCACAAATGCCATTCACTATGACAGGCTTGCTTAAGGACATCGCCTCAAGGACGGATATGGACAGACTTTCGAACTTCGATGGAAGCAGAAGCGCCTTCGATCCCATGATTCCGTTGAACTTATCCTCGTCGCTCACGAAGCCCAGACAGATGATATCCGGACTCTTCGGGATCTCCATGACCGCCTTGCCCATACATACCAGCTTCAGGCGATTCTTGTTCCGCTTCTTATATTCCAGAAAATACTGGAACATTCTCGGACAGTCCTTTCCCTGATCGATCCGGCCAACATAGACAATATAATCCTCTAATCCATATTTCTTCCGAAAGGCTTCGCCATCTACGACCTCCGGGACTTCAACGCCGACCCCCATGACATCGCACGGAACCTCTCCTACCGAGAAGAGAGACTGTACCAGCCGCTTCTCCTCCTCCGTCAGGAAGATATAGGCAGCAGCAGAACGGAACACCTCCCGGTACATCTTAAAATGAATATACGGCTCCTGATGTGCCGTCGGAATAAAGATCGCCTTATCTCCGATCTCCGGCAATGCACGGACTGCCGGATAATACAGATAGGTCACCACGATGAAGACATCATAGTCCTCCTTATGCTCCTTCACATATTCGATCAATCCCGGACAGTACGGTCCCATCTGTTCGATCCAGATATCCGCCTGTTCCTGCGTCACATCATAGTTCCGGTGCATCTCCTCATCCAACGGTGTGAAGACTCTGGGAATCCGTTCATGCAGCGTTGGGAATCTGCGGATCCGCACGCCTTCTTCCACAAAGCTTCCCTCTTCATAATAATTCGCCCATGTCACATAATCGACAGAACAGGAGGTCAGGATCTCCACCTCATGTCTTGCGGCAAGATGTTCGGCGATCTGTCTGGTATACAGCTCCGAACCGCCGTTCACCTCTGCTCCGTATCTCTGATTAATAATTGCAACTTTCATTCCTGCTATATCCTTAAATTACTGTAATAATCTATGTTCTCTGCGCTATATACACCCTTTGAGCCTTGCCTTCCCCCAAAGAATCCGTATCATCCCTGAATGAATTCCTGCATATACCGGACGAACTGCTCCCGAATCTTATCATACGCAAAGTCCTTCAGCCGGATCTGCTGATTCCGAAGGATCTGCTGCCGCAGTCCCTCATCCCTGATCACACGATCGATCACCTTGGCTGCAACGACCGGATCCTTATCCTCTAACAGGAAACCGCTCCCACCAAGGGTAGACGGAACCGCAGACGAAGAATAGGCAACCACCGGCGTATCGAAGAGCATAGCCTCCACCAACGGTACACAGAAGCCCTCATGCTCGCTCATACACAGGAATACATCCGCCACCTCATAGTAAGCAAGAATAGAATCAAAGGATATATGTCCGGTAAATATCACATCGTCAAGTTCAAGCTCCTTCACATACTGGACCAGCTTCCGGTAATACCGGTTCTCCTCCTTATAGGCTCCCACCAAGATCAGCCGGGAATTGGGATTCATATATCTCTTATAGCAGGCGTATGCTGCTATCACGTCTTCCTGACATTTATTCGGCGCGATCCGGCCTGTAAATACCAGATTCGTCCATCCATCCGAATACTTCTTCACAACACTGCGATTCGGCGTCTTCTTATAATCCTCCATCGGGATCAGGATCGGAAGAACATCGATCTTACAGGTATATCCCAGTCTTATCAGATCCTGCTTATTATAATCGGAATCCGCCAGACAATAATCCACCTTGTCTGCCAGATAAGAGACCGCCTGTAATGCCCATACATTGATATCCCGGATAAATGGATCATTATCCTCAAAATACTCCGGCGGCGTTACGTTATGATACATGACCACCTTCCGACACGGATAATCCGC
>CACZRT010000064.1 GCA_902783585.1 uncultured Lachnospiraceae bacterium
GGAGGAATTATCTATGTATGAAGAGGAACCTTATATCGATACAAGACCGAAGATCAAACCGGCACCTAAGGCGGCAGTGATTGGTTTGGTTTTGGGTATTGCGGCAATCGTGTTAAGTTATTTCGGTGGTGGGATCCTATTCGGTATTCCCGGCGTGATCTTCAGTTCGGTTGCATTGAAAATATGTATCCAGAAGCATCTTCCGCATAAGGGGAAAGCGATTACCGGAATCGTGTTATCCACATTATCGATCTTTATATCTTTCATTAGTCTCTTTATGATATCGATTCTGGCTCCGTCGCTGGTCAGAAACGGCAGAAAGGCGAATCTGACCGACGATGTACGAACCGGGGTCTATATTGCAGAGTCTGCCCGCACTGCACTTACTTATGAAGCGCCGTATCAGGCTGCGAAGGCATACGACGGACAGATCCTGAATGTGAATGATATTCTTGCCGGGAATGATGACTTCTGTGCGGCTGTAAGAGAGAACCTCGGCAAGGATTCTGTAGAGGGGAGCACAACGAAGGATCTGGGGGGATTAGAGCTTGATCAGAATTATTATATGCAGATTGATCTGACGACGGATCAGGTAACTGTCTGGTATGGTAAGACGGATAACGGTCACCAGTGTTATCCGGAATCCGGATTCTATTTGATCCAGCAATAAGGAGAGAAGAAATATGAGCACATATGTAGTATCGGACATTCACGGAGAATACGATGCATTCATGGAGATCTTGGATAAGATCCATTTTTCAGATCAGGATATCCTGTATGTGATGGGGGATGTCTTAGACCGTGGACCGCATCCGATCAAAGCACTTCAGGAAATGATGCGGCATCCGAATATCATTCCCCTGATCGGTAATCACGAATATATGGGACTTACCTGTCTGCGCTTTCTGATGAAGGAGTCACGGAGGATAGTCTTCCGAAGCTTGACATGAATATATACGAGAAGCTTTTGAACTGGCAGTATAATGGCTGTACCACGACACTGGATGAATTCCGTAAGCTGGATATGGAGAGCCGGCAGGAGATCATTACGTATATAGAGGATTTTACCTTATATGAGGAGCTGACGGTGAAGGATCGGGATTATATTCTGGTGCATGCGGGACTTGGCAACTTCGATCCGGAGCGGGAGCTTGCGGATTATGATATTCATGAACTGGTATGGGAACGTCCGGATTATAATAAGGCATACTTCGATGATATCTATGTGGTGACCGGACATACTCCGACCCAGCTGATTCCGGAGAATGACAGGCCCGGATATATCTTCCGCAAGAATCACCATATCGCGATCGACTGCGGTGCCTGCTTCTTCGGAGGAAGACTTGGCGCGATCTGTCTGGATACGGATGAGGAGTTCTATTCCACTGCGAATACCAGAGAGTAAATATACAGTTTAAGGAGATGACAGAGATCACAGCATGTAATATTTGCTTTCATGAATGTCATATAGAGGAAGGTAAGCTTGGATTCTGTAAGACGATGACTGCACGGAAGGGTGAGCTGGTATCCCTGAATTATGGACAGGTCACCTCGCTTGCCTTAGATCCGATCGAGAAGAAGCCGCTGAACCGGTTCTGTCCCGGTTCTATGATCTTGTCGGCAGGAAGCTATGGGTGTAATCTAAAGTGTCCATTTTGTCAGAATGTGAGCATCTCGCTGGCGGATGGAAGGCAGGAGCCGGAGTCGGAATATGCCCCGCCGGAGCGCCTGTGTGAGATCGCTCTTAAGCTGAAGGCGAAGGGGAATATCGGAATCGCATATACCTATAATGAACCGTTGATGAGCTATGAATATGTGCGGGACACGGCGAAGCTGGTGCATGAACAGGGTATGAAGAATGTGCTGGTTACGAACGGCTCCGTGAAGGAATGGGTGCTGGATGAGATATCGCCTTATATGGATGCCATGAATATTGATTTGAAATGCTTTAATTCCGATTATTACAAGAATGTCCTGAAGGGCGATTTTGATACAACGAAGCGGTTTATTGAGAAGGCGCTTACCTTTTCCCATGTGGAGCTGACTACCCTGATCATTCCGAATGAGAATGACTCGGAGGAGGAGATGGACAAGCTCAGTGCATGGGTTCATCAATTAGAGCTTACCTATAACAAGCAGATTCCTCTCCATATCTCCAGATTCTTCCCGCGGAGTCAGTATGGAGATCGCAAACCGACAGAGATCGCGAGTGTGCTCCGGCTGGCAGAGGTGGCAAGGAAGCATCTGACCTATGTGTATGAGGGTAATATATAGAATGAACCAGATCTGATACGATTATAGAAAATGAGAACAACAGGTGATCAAATACTATGAAAAAGGAAGATAAGACCAATGTGGAGCGTTTGCTCACACAGAAGAAAATTCCATATCAGTCCCATTGCTATGTGGACCAGCCGACCACGGTAGGCACGGAGGTTGCGGCATTGATGGGACAGGATCCCGCACATGTCTATAAGACCTTAGTTACGGTCGGCAAGTCGAAGAAGAATTATGTGTTCATGGTTCCGGTAGCAGAGGAGCTGGACTTAAAGAAGGCGGCGAAGGCGGTTGGAGAGAAGTCGATCGAGATGATCCCGCAGAAGGAGCTGCTTCCGCTTACCGGATATATCCATGGGGGCTGTTCTCCGATCGGTATGAAGAAGGTATTTCCGACTACGATCCATCAGAATGCATTGAATTACGATACCATCATTTTCTCTGCCGGCAAGATTGGATACCAGGTGGAATTATCCTATGCGGATCTGGGTAAGATGATCCGGATCCAGGCGGCGGATATTATCGTTTAGTCGCCCATGCAGAATGAGCATGATGTCCGGATGGAAGAGCAGACAGAGAGAATACGGCAGCAGATGGTTGTCAGTGAGAAGAACGGATAGTGGGAAAAACAGACACAGAAGTAATAAGGGCAGATACAGATAGCCGGAAAAGAGTGGAAAAAACAGACACAGAAGTAATAAGGGCAGATAGCAGGTGTAGAGGATATGTCAGATCTTAAGGAATGGCTGCAGACAATTGAATCCGAGAATATTCATAAGCTGGTGATCAGTAAGCCGGCTTCAAAGCAGGAACGGTATAAGAAGCTGGTGATGGAACGAAAGGAAGATAAGAGCCGGGAATACTATCAGTTCAGCTGTTATACGGACAAGCAGGTCTTTCATGAGAATGTGCAGCCGGAAGAGATGGTCAGGAAATGCATAGAATTGATTGATGGGCATTACCGGCAGGTGAATCTGTGGACGGAGACAGGAGAGCATAGTCTGCTCATTTCGAAAAAGGGAGACTGTCATCATACCATGAGCAGGAATGATCAGGATGCTGCATCTTGTCAAATGCCTTCCGATCAGCCGGACTCGGTATCGCATGGGCGGACACAGGCATGCAGTAAGGCAGAGCCTTCGGCGCAGGCAGGGGATAAGCCGCAGATGAACAGGAATGCCGGTCACAACCGCAGTAAGAAATATCTCCTGGAGGAGGGGCGTATAATTCCTCCACTTGTGGATATGGGGATCTTCACGAAGGACGGGAAGGTGGTCCGTTCGATGTATGATAAGTATAAGCAGATCAATCGGTTTCTGGAGATCATAGATGACGAGGTGCGTGATTCGGCAGCAGAGACTCTGCATATCATAGACTTTGGCTGCGGCAAATCCTACCTGACCTTCATTGTCTATTATTATCTGACGGAGATCCTGAATAAGGGTGTGGAGATGATCGGTCTGGACTTAAAGGAGGATGTGATTGCCTTATGCAATGCTTCTGCGAAAAAATATGGCTATGACAAGCTTCACTTTGAAGTCGGAGATATTGCCGGATATCAGGCACCCTTTGATGTGGATATGGTACTGACGCTTCACGCGTGTGATACCGCAACGGACTATGCCCTGTATCATGCGGTTCAGTGGAAGGCGAAGCTGATCTTCTCCGTTCCGTGCTGTCAGCATGAGCTGAATCAGCAGATCACCTCGGAGGAGTTATCCTTATTAACGAGATACGGAATTGTGAAGGAGCGGTTTTCGGCATTGGCGACGGATGCCATTCGTGCCGATCTTCTGGAATATGCAGGATATAAGACACAGCTTCTGGAATTCATCGATCTGGAGCATACTCCGAAGAATATATTGATCCGGGCGGTGAAGAGACCATTGACACCGAAGAGTGTCAAGGATCGGGCAAGACAAGAGGTGGATTCCTTCATTCGGGAATTCAGGGTAGAACCGACGCTGTATCGGCTGCTTGTGGAACAGAATGCTTCTGAAGAGAAAAAGAACTGAAATCCGGATAAGCCGGTTTCAGAATCGATAGATGGGAACCGACATTCGGATAGATCGGATTCAAAATCGATAGATGAAAAGCGGTATCCGGATTCGACAGATCAAATCTGGAAATTGACAAATATGCGTTCCTACATTAAAATTAGTATGTCTGCGGGAAAGAATACTGAGTGGATATCAGATGAATACATAAGGATGAGGTGTGATCGTTGATAATAGATGATACCATAATTCCGGACAGGATACATACGTTGATAACGATCATGGAGATGTGTGATTCGGATACAGATCGACATATCCGGCATATCCGATATTATGTTGGTCTTCTTCTTCAGGCAGTGAAGGATCATGTGCCGGAATATGATTTGACAGAAGAACAGATGGAAAAGATTATCTTAGCCAGTTCTTTGCAGGATCTTGGTAAGATTACGATTCCGGATATAGTCAGGAACAAGGCGGGTGCGCTTTCAGAACCGGAATATGAGATCTATAAGAAGCATACGGTCAAGGGTGAGCAGATTGTAGATACGATTCCCGGTGACGAGGATCCGGAGTTGAAAGAATATTGCAGGCAGATCTGCCGTCATCATCATGAACGATATGATGGAAGCGGGTTTCCGGATGGCTTACGCGGAGAAGAGATTCCAATTGCGGCACAGGTAGTATCGGTTGCGGAGGTCTTTGATCTGATGACAACGGATCACTTCTACCGAAGAAGCTTCAAGCCTTCACAAGCAATCGACATGATCGTATCCGGGAAGGCGGGAGCATTTTCACCGACGCTGATTCAGTGTATGCAATATATACAGGATGAGATGATGGAATATGCAATCTCTGAAAATACAAGAAAGGAACAGGTTGATTAATCATTATGGAAGTTAATCGTAAAGTGAATGTAGTAGGAACAATTATTGGCGCGATCGGAGTATTTGGTATTATTTTCAGCCTATTGATCCTGATGAACAGCATTTCATTCATGAAAGGAATTGCTGATCAGGGTCAGGTTTCAATACCGGCGGCTGCCGGATTCGAAATTACCGATCAGGATGGTAATATTATATATCATATTGTGTATGCGACGGATGATGGAAATATTACAGTAGAGCTTCCTGCAACCAAGGAAGATATTGACGATTTTTCACCGGAAACAACGGCTCCGATCGTTCGGAGAGTATTCACTGACAGCTATGGTAATTATTACTGCTATGAGGATTTGAATGCTACGGAAAATGCAGTTCTTCAAGAGGTTAATATGCCAATGACACTGCCGATCATCGGACTTGTTGCCTCTGTTATCATTACCATCCTTGGCTTTGTGGTTGCGTTTAAGGGTAAGCCGACAGAGGGAAAAGATCTTGGTGAGATCATTCAGGCAAAGCGTGAGGCAGAGGAAGCAGAAGAGGCAGCAGAGAAAGCAGCAGAAGAAGCTGAGAAAGCGGTTACTTCAGAGGACGCAGCAGCAGATAAGGAAGAGTCAGCGGAAGAAGATACAAAGAGTGCAGATGAATAGACAGCTTTGAATTCAGATTATAAGACGTTCGGTGTCTCTGTAAGGGGATTTCGAACGTCTTTTACGGTATTTACAGCTTAGTGGTGTAACCAGGAATCGCTAGTAAGATGAAATGCTTCTGATTACGTGGATCAGGATAATGACAAGACAGGATATGAGGTAGGACTATGGCAAAGAAGGCTTTAATTGCAATGAGCGGAGGTGTGGATTCTTCCGTTGCGGCTCTTCTGATGAGGGAGCAGGGATATGAATGTATCGGTGTTACCATGCAGCTGATCCGGTCTTCGCGTCAAGCCGGTACAGAGAGTCAATCTGAATCCGAATCAGAAGACGTTACTGAGCATTCCCGCGCCTCCTGCTCTTCCGATAACATCAAGGATGCACAGAGTGTTGCAGAGAAATTGCATATACCATACGAGGTAGTGGACTATCAGGATGATTTTAAGAGCAAGGTTATGGATCCGTTTGTAAGCAGCTATTTAAAGGGCTGGACGCCGAATCCCTGCATCGAATGCAACCGTCACCTGAAATTCGCGCATTTATATCGGACAGCGGTGGAAATGGGCTGCGACGTGATCGCTACCGGACACTATGCGAGAATTGTTGAGACAGACGGCACGTATCGTATGCTGCGGGCTGTGGATGGAAGCAAGGATCAGAGCTATGTGCTATATTCTCTGCCAAAGGAGCAGCTAGGGGCTATCCGCTTCCCGTTAGGGGCTATGACGAAGGAAGAGGTGAGAAGGCTTGCGGAGGCGCATGGCTTCATCAATGCCAACCGTAAGGACAGTCAGGATATCTGCTTTATTCCGGATGGAGATTATCGGCGATTCATGGCAGAGGAGTATGATGTACACATTGCACCGGGAGATTTTATCGACAAGGATGGTAAGGTGCTCGGGCAGCATAAGGGATATCATGCCTATACGATTGGGCAGAGGAAGGGACTTGGAATTGCGGCAGAGAAGCCTTACTATGTGGTAGATATCCTTCCGGAGACGAATCAGGTAGTGTTAGGCGCGAATGAAGATCTGTTCTCTACCACTCTGATCGCAGAGGACATGAACTGGCTGGTGGACGTAGATAGGAATGCCGGACAGGGACTTAAGGACATTCAGGCGAAGGTACGATATCGGCATCAAGCACAGGATGCGGTGGTAGAGCTTCTGGACAGAGGAAGAGCAAGGATCGTATTCCGGGAGCCGCAGCGGGCGATCACTAAGGGTCAGGCAGTGGTTCTCTATCACGGAGAACAGGTCCTGGGCGGCGGGACGATCGTCCGGGTCGGATCATGATGAATGCGAGTCAGCAACTACTTATTTGAAAGCATATAAAACTTGAAATAGATCGTATACGGATATCCGGGAGTTGGCAGCCGGTTCTACGCAGGTGGGGATTGAAGAAAATAGGATTTTTATGTATAATAATCACGGCTGATGTTGGCGGATCATCATACATGATTTGAATCGAGTGTTCAAGACAATCAGTGAGACAGGATCTTGATCAGATGATCAAGACAGGCAGTGAGACAGGATCCGGGCAAGATGATCATAACGAGATGAGATGAATATGCAAAGAGATGTAACGAGGCAGATGATTAAGCGTCTGCTGATATGGTATCCGGAGCATGCAAGAGATCTTCCCTGGCGGAGGGATAAGAATCCCTATCATGTCTGGCTGTCGGAGATCATGCTGCAGCAGACGCGGGTGGAAGCAGTAAAGGATTATTATAAGCGGTTCCTGACAGCTCTGCCGGATATTCAGAGTCTGGCAGAGGTGGAAGAAGACCGATTGTTAAAGCTCTGGGAAGGACTCGGCTATTATAATCGGGCAAGGAATCTGAAGAAAGCAGCGATTACCATTATGGAAACATATGGAGGCGCATTTCCTCAGACCTATGAGGAGATCCGGAGTCTTGCCGGGATTGGAGATTATACGGCTGGAGCCATTGGCTCCATATGCTATGCCCTTCCGACGCCGGCGGTGGATGGTAATGTCCTTCGTGTCTATACAAGGGTGATGGAGGATGATTCCAATATTGATAAACAGTCCACGAAGAATGCGGTACGGGATGCGCTTGCGGAGGTGTATAAGGGTCTGAGGACGGACCGCGGTGTTGAGGCGGAGAAGGAACATCCGGCAGGTTCCTGTGGAATGGCGACTCAGGCGTTAATGGAGATCGGCGCGACCGTTTGTGTGCCAAATGGTATGCCGAAGTGTGAGGAATGTCCGTTATCGGCAATCTGCGGCGCCTATGCACATCAGAGCTGGCAGGACTACCCGGTACGGAATGAGAAAAAGAGCCGGCGAGTCGAGGATAAGACGGTATTCCTGCTTGCCTGCGGAGATAAGGTGGCAGTCCGGAAGCGGCAGTCAAAGGGCCTGCTTGCGGGACTATGGGAATTCCCGAATGTGGAGGGTCATATGACGAAGCAGCAGGCGGCTGATATTGCGGCTGAGTGGCAGACCGCTCCGGAACAGATGCAGATGAATTATAATTATACGCATATCTTTTCTCATGTAGAATGGAGAATGACGGCTTATTATCTATCGTGTAAGAAGTTGGCGGAACCATTTATATGGGTAGATATGGATGAGTTAGATCAGAATATAGCGATCCCTTCGGCATTCAAACCATTTGTGGAAGTACTGAAGAAGGGACAATCAAATTAGAAGGAGGCAATAGCAATGCACAGACCGACAGGGGAAACAGTATTATTGTATGGATTCAATGATTCACAGAGACTGCGCGAGATTAACTATGTGATGGTGCAAATGGGAATCCGCGTCAAGATCATCAAGGATGAGCAGCTCGGACAGACGGTGGGATATTTAGCCGGAGTGAAGGGCATGGAGGAGAATCCGGATGCAGAGAAGTTCGATTCTTTGAATGAAGAAGTCATGGTAATGCACAACTTCTCTCTGAATAAGCGGATCGACCTGATGCTCTCCAATATTAAGAACCGTGGCTTAGAAGGAATCCCGTTAAAGTGTATCATGACGAGCACCAATAAGAACTGGACCTTCCATCAGCTTGCGAAGGAATTAGAGAAAGAGCATGCACTGCTCACCGGCGCACCGCTCCCGGCGGAGGAGCTTGAGGAGGTCAAGGCTGAGGAGAAGAAGAGTGGCGCCATAGAAGATAATAAGGAAGCATAATTGCTTGATTATATACGAATCATGCATTCGATACCGGGATTCGTCAGAGTATTGGATGCTTAACAGAATGCAGAAATCAGGAGAACGACAGAAAAGAGGATAATAGCATGAATCAGGAATTAATCATTGTGCTGGATTTCGGCGGGCAATACAATCAGTTGATCGCCAGACGGGTACGTGAATGCAATGTATATGCGGAGGTGCACCCGTATACCCTGCCAATTGAGAAGATCAGGGAGATGAACCCGAAGGGGATCATATTTACCGGCGGTCCGAACAGTGTCTACGGAGAGGATTCTCCGAAATACCAGCCGGAGATCTTTGACTTGGGAATTCCAATCCTCGGAATCTGTTACGGTTCTCAGCTGATGGCATATCAACTGGGCGGAACTGTAGAGACGGCTCCGGTCAGCGAATACGGACATACCGAGGTGAAGGTAGATAAGAACTCGATCCTGTTCGGTGATGTCAGTGAGACGACTGTATGTTGGATGAGCCATACCGATTATATCGCTAAGGCGCCGGAGGGCTTCGTCATTACCGCGACTACGCCGGTCTGCCCGGTAGCAGCCATGGAGTGTCCGGACAGAAAGCTCTATGCGACCCAGTTCCATCCGGAGGTCATGCATACCGTAGAAGGGAAGAAGATGCTCTCGAACTTCGTATACAAGGTATGCGGCTGCAAGGGCGATTGGAAAATGGATTCCTTTGTGGAGGATACGATCAAGGCTATTAAGGATAAGGTCGGAGACGGTAAGGTACTCTGTGCGCTTTCCGGCGGTGTTGATTCCTCCGTGGCAGCCGTTCTCTTATCCAGAGCTGTCGGCAAGCAGCTTACCTGTGTCTTCGTGGATCATGGTCTTCTTCGGAAAAATGAAGGAGATGAAGTGGAAGCAGTATTCGGTCCGAAGGGCAGCTACGACTTAAACTTTATCCGTGTGAATGCGCAGGAGCGTTTCTATCAGAAATTAGCCGGTGTTGAAGATCCGGAAACCAAGCGTAAGATCATTGGTGAAGAGTTCATACGGGTCTTTGAAGAAGAGGCAAAGAAGATCGGGAAAGTAGATTTCCTGGTTCAGGGAACCATCTATCCGGATGTCATCGAATCCGGACTTGGCAAATCCGCCGTGATCAAGTCCCATCACAATGTAGGTGGACTTCCGGATTACGTGGATTTCAAAGAGATCATAGAACCATTGCGGTTATTATTCAAGGATGAAGTACGACGCGCAGGACTGGAGCTTGGAATTCCGGATTATCTGGTATTTCGTCAGCCGTTCCCGGGTCCGGGACTCGGTGTGCGGATCATTGGAGAAGTTACCGCCGAGAAGGTTCGGATCGTGCAGGAAGCAGATTATATTTACCGGGAAGAGATTGATAAGGCGGTCAAGGCATGGAGAATGAATACCTCCGCCCTCGACTATTCCATCAAGAAGTCCGACGGTACCTTAGAACCATATTACCGGGGAGATAACGAATATCCATCATGGATGCCGAATCAGTATTTCGCAGCGCTTACCAACATGCGGAGTGTCGGAGTGATGGGAGATGGACGTACGTATGATTATGCGATCGCCCTGCGTGCAGTCTGTACCAGCGATTTCATGACAGCGGAGAGTGCGAAGATCCCGTGGGAAGTGCTGGATAAGGTGACGAATCGGATCGTGAATGAAGTCAAAGGCGTTAACCGGGTAATGTATGATTGTACGGGGAAACCGCCGGCGACGATTGAATTTGAGTGACATTGATCCTGCTTCTCTGATTATTGATAAAATGAATAGAATCTAAAAACTCTCGCATTCCTTTGCTCAGGACCTGCGAGAGTTTTTTACAATGTACATATTCTGGTCGGCAGCCTTTAAGGCCTCGTGGATGTCGAACTGTTCATTTTGCCGGAATCGGCAGAGGAGGATTATTGTTCATTTCTCCTTGAATTCATAAGCAATATGGATTATAGTTGAAATAGTGGGATTTTGTGACCATTATATGGGGATTAGTGCTAAAGGGGAATAGAAAAGTGGCAAAGAAAATTGAAAAGAATTATCGTAGATTGAAGAAGAATCACAGTTGGATCTCATTTATCCTGTTTGCTGTGCTTGTATGGTTTGTGGGGGGTTTTGTCCAGTTTTTTGTTAATAACTTTGTGGATTATCTGATCGACTCCAAGCTGTCAAGCGAATATGAGACCGTTTCTTATATGGCAAAGCTGTATTCGAAGAGCCTGGCAAATGGAGATGATCATATCTATGATCTCTTAGATGAATCCGGACGCCCGTATATCATCAAGGACGAACAGGGAACCATCGTATATGAGCGGGGGAAGAATACTTGCAGTGAAGAGAGTGGTAAGGTTCTTCTGTATTTGTTTTCCGATCCGATCGTGATCTATACGGATACGGATCAGAGAATTCTGTATCCAAAAGAAAATGGTTCTCTGAAAATCGATAAGAACAAGCTCTCTGATCTGGTCGTCGCTGCCATGTCGAATCCGGAGGATTATCAGGAATATTTCGTGAATCCGGAGATCATGAATAATACGCTCTGGAACAGTATCGGAACAAATTACAGTGAAATGACGGACGAAGAGATGGAGGACCTGCTGTTACAGATGCGTGAGGACGGCGTCGAAGGCTCGGAGGATATTTCCGTCTATAATAATGATCTGGTCGGTATCTCATTTGATTCAGGGTTTATGAATCAATTCGTTCAGCTTCCGGTCTGGTTGTCCGTGGAATTAGAGGACGGCGGGAGTATGATCGCAAAGGCATATTACAGGATAGGCATGAAGGATCTCGTGATTCTCGGAATCCTTGGTATTGTGATCGTACTGTTGATCCTCTTTGTACTGATCGTCATGCTGGTTAATGCCATTAACAGCTTCAGCAGTCAGAGAAAGATGATGAATGTCTTCTTTACGGATGTGGTGACCAGAGGGCATAACTGGATGTATTTCCAGATCAAGGGTGAGCAGCTGCTCCGTAAGCGCAGCTCCGCGAAATACAACTATGCGGTTCTGAATCTGTTCTTTGTCAAATACAGTAATTTCTGCGTCTGCCATTCGATCGAAGAGGGAGAACAGGCACTCTGTAAGATCAGTAATCTCTTGAATCGGTTTATCGAGAAGAAGGAGATGGCGGCGCATGTATCTACCTCGAATTATGCGATGATCCTGCGGTATGTGAATAAGGATGAGCTGAAGATGCGGATTCAGAGAATTCTTGCTCAGCTTGAAAAGATTGATTCTGAGCATAAGTTTGGCTTCCATGTCGGTGTGGATCTGCTTCCTGCGAATGCGGATGAGAATGGCAGTGCTGCAAGGCGTAAGAATCTGGATATTGAGCAGGAATACAACAATGCCTGCGCGGCGCGGGCAACCTTATCGGACAGTGATGATTCCGGAATTGCGTTCTTCGATACCAAGCTTGTCGAAGAGCAGAAGTGGATTGATATTGTTCAGGAGCAGCAGAAGAAGGCATTGGAGAATGAGGAATTCCTTGTATATTATCAGCCAAAATACGATCCGAGGACGAATGAACTTCGCGGCGCAGAGGCATTGATCCGGTGGGATTCTCCGGAATACGGTTTTATCACGCCGGGGCGGTTCATTCCGATCTTCGAGAAAAATGGATTTATTACGGAGATCGATCATTATATGATCCGGCATGTGGCCAGAGACCAGAAGGCTTGGCTGGATCAGGGATATACCTGTGTGCCGGTATCGGTGAATGTGTCACGGGCGCATTTCATTGAAAGCGATCTTGCCGAGCAGATCCGGGATATGCTGGATGAGGTCGGATGTCCGCACGATATCGTGGAGATCGAGCTGACAGAGAGTGCCTTCTTTGATGACAAGAAGGCGATGATCAATACCATTACCAAATTAAAGAGTTATGGCTTTGCCGTGTCCATGGATGATTTCGGATCGGGATATTCTTCCTTAAATTCTTTGAAGGATATGCCGCTTGACGTTCTGAAATTAGATGCAGAGTTCTTCCGTGGAGAATCGGAGGACGGCAGGGGCGAGATTGTTGTGACCGAGGCGATCAAGCTGGCGAAGAGTCTGAACATGCGGACGGTTGCGGAAGGTGTTGAGGTCAAGGAGCAGGTTGATTTTCTTGCCGAGCAGGGCTGTGATATGATCCAGGGATATTATTTCTCCAAACCGGTTACGAAGGAAGAATACCAGGAGAAGATGAGCCTGTAAGAGATGTACGGGTTCGATGTCAGGGGGACTTGGAATGAACTATGATCTGATATACAGAGTGTCATTCTATATTGTGGCTGCGGTAATCTCCTTGATTACCCTGATTCTTGTTGCGATTGAAGGATGGACGGATCGCAGACAGACGAAGATCTTCGTGATGATGCTCATCAACGTATTGATCTCCTCTATCGGCAGCAGCGTATATAAGATTCTCCAGCCGTATGCAATCGGGAATGCTTCGGTCGGTACGGTCATGCTTACGTTTCAGTATATTGATTTTGTGGCACATACGGCGCTGGCACCATTATTCTATCTGTATGTCCGTGCTCTGACGGATGCGGATCATCAGATCACCAGGCTTCAGAAACGGATCCGGCTGATCCCGTTCATAGTTTCATTTGGATTGTCCCTGACGAATCCGCTCACAGGATGGGTCTATTACTTTGATGAGGAATATGGATTCCACCGGAATTTCGGAGAAGTGGTATCCTATATATCGGCAATCTTCTATTTTGCGCTTGCCATAATCAGCATGATCCTGTTCTGGCGTGCCTTGACGAATCGGCGCCGGTTCGGTATCCTCTATTGCTTTCTGATCACGCTCGCCGGAATCGGGCTTCAATTATCCTCTCAGAATCTATCCGTAGAGCTGATGGCGGAATCGGTTGGTTTTATGCTTGTCATGCTGATCGTGGAACGGGAGGATGACCGGATCGATCAGGAGACAAGAACCTATAATCGCGCGGCCATGCATATTGATTTTACTAATTATTTCCGAATGCACCGCCCGTTCCGGTTCGTATATGTGCGGATCCTGAATTATGATCTCTTGCAGAAAATGGTCGGTGCCGGTGACAACCATCAGCTGATCCGCAGATGTGCTTTCTATTTTCGAAGTATTCATTCCAAATATCAGATCTATCGTGTGAGGGAATCTTCCTTTATCCTTGCCTGTCCGAACGAGACAGAGGAGGAGGTTCAGACATTATCCGAAACCATTCAGGAGCATATATCCCATACCATTATGTATCAGGATGCGGAGTTGCAGATCGATGCCATGATCCTGTGGGCGTCTGCACCGGATCAGATAACCAGCTTTGAAGACCTGCAGCAGCTGATCAACAGTGATATGTCGATATTGAACCGGGAGAAGATCATATCCGGTGCCGATCTGGACAGCTTCATCCGGGAGATCAATATCGAAAAGGCCCTTCATCGGGGATTCAAGGAGCATACCTATGATGTCTGTTATCAGCCGATCTATCGGACGGCAGATAAGTCGATCTACGGCGCAGAGGCGATCGTCCGTCTGAATGATCCGGAAATGTCCGCGGTCTATTCCGATGAGTTTATGCCGATCGCCAACAGGCTGAATCTGCAGAATCAGATTGAACGAATACTGTTAGACGATGTGTTCCGGTTTCTGGGAAGCGGTATTCCGACAGAGCTTGGGCTTCAGGCTATCCATGTGCCGCTTGCCATGGAGCAGTGCCTGCTTCCGGAATTCCTGCCGACGGTTGAAAACGGAATTGAAAAATATCATGTTGTTCCCGGCAGACTGGTCTTCGAGATTCAGGAGCCGAAAGAGAAGATCGCTTATGAACAGCTGATGGATGTTACCGCGAAGCTGAAAGGTATGGGCTTCCAGCTTGCACTGGATAATTGCGGAACCGGTTATTCCGATATGCATGCCTTCACGAACATGAATCTGGATATGGCAATTATGGAAGCGGATATGCTGGGCGATCGGAGCATTACGGAGATCGGCGAATTACTCTTAAAGCATAGTATGCATATGCTGAAATCCCTGAATATGAATATCCTGATCCGCGACGTCATGCAGGAGGAACAGATTGATTGGTTTGCCAAGCATGAGGCGGATTATCTGCAGAGTGATTATTTTTCAAAGATTGTTACACAGAATGAGCTGATCTCGATCCTTCGGGTGACGGAAATCGCCAGACGGGATGAGCAGAAGGCGCGCGCCGGAAGTGAGGCCAAGAGTTATTTCCTTGCCAATATGTCCCATGAGATCCGAACTCCGATCAATGCGATCCTGGGCATGAATGAGATGATCTTAAGAGAGAGCAAAAATGAGAAAGTCGTTACATACGCAAAGGATATAGAGAGTGCCGGGAAGAGCCTTCTATCCCTGATCAATGACGTATTGGATTTCTCGAAGATCGAAGCAGGCAGTATGGATCTTGTGGAGACGGAATATGACTTAAGCTCTCTGATCAATGATGTGAATAATATGATCACCATGCGCGCGGAACAGAAGCAATTGGAGTTCCGCCTGTCTGTGGACGAGACCCTTCCGGAGCGTTTATACGGAGATGAAGTCCGGATACGTCAGATCATGATCAATCTGCTCAACAATGCAGTCAAGTATACCAAAGAGGGATATGTGGAGCTTTCGGTTCACGGAACTCCGCTTCCGGATCGGAAATTACAGCTGATCATCGATGTCAAGGATACCGGAATCGGAATCCGGGAGGAGGATAAGGAGAAGCTGTTCTTATCCTTCCAGCGTCTGGATGTGAATAAAAATCACGCAGTAGAGGGAACCGGACTTGGTCTTACGATCACCCGGAATCTTTTAAAGCTGATGAACGGAACGATTCAGGTGGAGAGTGAATATGGGGCTGGCTCCGTCTTTACGGCAGTAATCCCGCAGATGATCGTGAGCGATCAGCCGATCGGGGATATCTATGAGCGGACCATGGCCTTCCAGAAGCAGAGGAAGGTCTATAAGGAAAGCTTTCATGCGAAGGATGCGCGGATCCTGGTGGTTGATGATACTCCGATGAATCTGATGGTATTCCGTAATCTGATCAAACAGACACAGATTCAGATGGATGAGGCATTGAGCGGAAGGGCCTGCATTGAAATGGCAGGAAGTACCTCTTACGATATCATCTTTTTGGATTATCGTATGCCGGAAATGGACGGTATCACGACCCTTCAGATCATGAAGAGTACGAAGGATTATCTGAATGCGGAGACTCCGGTCATCTTATTTACGGCGAATGCTGTATCCGGAGCGAAGGAACGGTTCATGAGGGAGGGCTTTGATGATTATCTGACAAAGCCTGTGGATGGAGCTACACTCGAAAGAATGCTGCTGCAGTACCTTCCGAAGGAGAAGGTTACGATCGACCGGAAGGAGGAGAAGGATGGAACTATATGAGTATATTAATCGTTCCGCGTTCTATATTGGCGCAGTATTGATCGCGTTATCCTGCCTGATCTATACACTGATTCAGAGAAAAACAGACCGGCCGCAGACCCGACTGTATCTGATCGCGCTTGTACTGACGATCTTAAACTGTGTCACGGATATGCTGATTCTGTATTGCAATCCGCTTCGCAAGGCTTCCGAAGCGGCATGGCATACCTTACAGATATCGCATTATCTGTATTTTATGCTGCATGGAGCGCTGATCC
>CACZRT010000065.1 GCA_902783585.1 uncultured Lachnospiraceae bacterium
CAGAGCCGCCGAAAGGAGGTTTATTTCGATGAGGTATATATTATGCAGTTAAACGATTCGATAGCTACAGTCAAGGGTGTTGGCGAGAAGACGGCAGCCTTGTATCACAAACTGAATATTGATACGATCGAGAATCTTCTGGAGCATTATCCGAGATACTATCTTCGATATGATCAGCCGGTGGATATTGAGGCAGTTCGGATCGGGGAGCGGGTGGCGATCCGGGCAACCGTGAATTCTTATGTAGAGGTTGTGAAGAAACGAACACTTACCGTGTCTTCCTTTATTGCAAAGGATTATACCGGACAGGTGAAGATGACGTGGTTTAATTCACCCTACATAAAGAAGTCTTTCCATATCGGCCAGACTTACATCTTTGTAGGCAAGATAACCATCCGTAATTATCAGAAGGTTATGGAACATCCGGAATTCTATACCGAAGCCAAATATCTGGAGAAGATCAAAGAATTACAGCCGGTATATGGATTAACGGCAGGCTTAAGTAATAAAAAGGTGCAGAAGGATGTCAAGGAGGTAGGCGGTGTGATCCACGAAATGAAGGAATATCTGCCGCTTGATATCGGAGATCGATATGGCTTGATGGCGTATTCCGACGCCGTCCGTCAGATTCATTTTCCGTATGATTATGATCAGCTGGAGGACGCAAAGCATCGATTGATCTTTGACGAATTCTTCTTATTCCTTCTTGCCATGCGCAAACTGCAGGTCTATACTGCCGGAATCACGAATCCCTATACGATCACGGAGGGAGAGAAATACCGCAGTTTTCTGTCCGGTCTGCCCTATGCGCTTACGGGAGCGCAGAAGCGGGTGCTTGAGGATATTAAGTTGGATCTGATGGGAAACAGTGTTATGAACCGTCTGGTTCAGGGAGATGTTGGATCCGGTAAGACAATTGTTGCAGAATTGGCGCTTCTTATGGTGATCGAGTCCGGTTATCAGGGAGCGATGATGGCACCGACAGAGGTACTTGCCAAGCAGCATTATGACAGCTTTGTGAAGCAGCTTACTCCTTATGGAATCCGGGTCGAGCTGCTGGTGGGCTCTACACCTGCCAAGGAGAAAAAACGGATCTATCAAGGGCTCAAGGAGCATACGATCGATCTGGTAGTTGGTACACATGCCCTAATCCAGGAAAAGGTAGAGTATAAGGAGCTGGCGCTTGTGATCACCGATGAGCAGCACCGCTTTGGCGTGCGTCAGAGGGAAATGCTTGCCGAAAAAGGCGATCATCCACATGTTTTGGTGATGAGTGCAACTCCGATACCGAGAACTCTGGCAATTATATTATATGGCGATCTGAGTATTTCCATTATGGACGAGATGCCGGCTTCCCGGCTTCCGATCAAGACAGCGATCATTGGAGCGGATGATCGGACAAAAGCATATCATTTTATTGAGAAAGAGATTGATAAGGGACACCAAGCCTATGTTATTTGCCCGATGGTAGAAGGAAGTGAAGGCTTAGAGGCAGAGAATGTCATTGATTACGCCGATAATCTTCGAACACAGTTAGCTCCTTATATACAGGTTGAATATCTGCATGGCAAGATGTCAGCTAAGGAAAAGACGGAGATCATGGAGCGGTATTATCGTCAGGAAATTCATATATTGGTCTCTACGACGGTAATCGAGGTCGGAATTGATAATCCAAATGCAACCATGATCCTGATCGAGAATGCGGATCGCTTCGGACTTGCCCAGCTTCACCAGCTTCGCGGACGAGTGGGAAGAGGCGCTGACCAATCCTACTGTATTATGGTTAATACGTCTGAGGAGCAGGAGGCGAAGGATCGTCTTAACGTTCTCTTTCAGTCGAATGACGGCTTTCATATTGCAAATGAGGATCTGCGGCTCCGCGGAGCGGGAGATTTCTTCGGAACCATGCAGAGTGGAGAGGTTTTGTTCCAACTGGCAGATATCTACGAGCATGCGGAAATTCTGCGGGAAGCCGAGTCGGCGATCAAGTATTTGGACAGCAGGCAGTATGATTATGCGCATATTGATCATTACAAATTAAATGAGAAGATGAATCGCGCATTGAACATATGATATAATGAGCCAAGCGGCGGCTTCATGCTTGCATGGAAGCCAACATCGAGCGAAGCGAGATGATATAAGGGGGATATACGAACTTGTGGTAAGTGGATTAAGATGGTATAATATGAACACTTAGCGAACACTACAATCACTTAGCGAACGAAGTGAGGTTAGTGAGAGTGCGTACACAGTAACGAAGTGATCGCCGCTTATACAGATTTGCTGCATGACTACCATGGAGGACTTAATATGATATCACGAACGAATAGAAATCAAATAAAAAGCTGTATTTTAGTATTGCTGCTTTGCTTATCGGTTGTGATCGGCGGGTGCGGGAAAGAGGCGCAGCCTGTGGTTGAACAGACGGATACTGCTGTGACAACAGAAGCCGGTAAAGAAGCAGATACAGAGGTGTCCGGTGACGATTCTTCCAAAGCAGATCAATCGGATTCTGCCTCTGATCAGACGAAGAATACCGCAGATTCCTATCCAGTAGCTTTTACGGTACAAAATACCTGGGGCGATGAGGGCAATTATGGTGGAACCTATAACGTATCCTTTACAAATCAAGGCAGTAGTGAAGTAAATGCATGGAAGATAGAGGCTGATGTGCCTGATGGAAGTAAGGTCAGTGAGGCCTGGGGCTGTGAGGTGACAGTGAATGGTACGAAGGCTGTGATCACTGCAACCGACTGGGGAGCAAAGGTGTCTGCCGGACAGAAGATGGATGTGGGTTTCAATATGGATACTCCGTCCCTGTTCACACCATCCGTCAGTGCCCTATATGTAGACGGTGCGAAGCAGGACTCCGGAAGCAGTGTGGCATCGAATTCGAATGCGACGACAGAGGATGATAAGACTACGGCGACGGAAGCAGATCGCACAGAAGCTGCTGAGCCGCCTAAGGAAGAGACGGGAACGCCACTTGCTAACCATGGCGCATTGCGTGTAAATGGTGTGGATCTGGTTGATAAAAACGGGGATGTCTACCAGCTGCGAGGCGTCAGTACGCATGGACTGGCATGGTTTCCGGAATATGTAAACAAAGAAGCGTTTCAAACGATACGGGATGATTGGGGCGGCAATGTGGTACGTCTTGCTATGTATTCCGATGAGAATGGCGGATATTGCAGCGATGGCGATAAGAATGCTCTGAAATCCTTAGTTGAGCAGGGCGTTGAATATGCGACGGAGCTTGGTATGTATGTCATTATTGATTGGCATGTATTAGGAGAGCAGGACCCATTACGGCATCAGGATGAGGCGAAGAAATTCTTCGATGAGATGTCTAAGAAGTATGCCTCCTATGATAATGTATTATATGAGATCTGTAATGAACCGAACGGCGGTGTGACCTGGTCTTCTAATATCCGTCCGTATGCGGAAACCATCATTCCGGTAATCCGGGCGAATGATAAGGATGCTGTAATTATTGTGGGAACGCCGAATTGGTCACAGGATGTGGATGTTGTTGCGAATGATGTGATCAGCAATCCGATTCCGAATGCCGGTAATGTGATGTATGCGCTTCATTTCTATGCGGCAACGCATACAGATTCCTTCCGCAGCAAATTAAAAACAGCAAGAAATCAAGGACTTCCGATATTCATATCAGAATGCAGTATATGTGATGCTTCCGGTAACGGAGCCAATGATTATAATCAGGCAGATCAATGGTTCCAGTTGATCAATGAGTATCATTTGAGCTATTGTACGTGGAGTCTGTGCAATAAGGCTGAGACCTCAGCGTTAATCCGCTCGGATTGCACGAAAACCTCCGGCTGGACAGAGCAGGATTTGTCAGAGACCGGTAAATGGATCAGAAAGAAGATACGGGGAGAATAATCATCATGAGAGTGATTGCGGGAACAGCAAGAAGCCTTCAATTAAAAACTGTGCCTGGCTTAGATACCAGACCAACTACAGATCGGATCAAGGAAACCTTGTTCAATATATTACAGCCGTATATTCCGGAGGCGGAATTCTTAGATCTATTCAGCGGCAGTGGCGGAATCGGGATCGAGGCATTAAGCAGAGGAGCTGCACATGCATGTTTTGTGGATCATGGCAAGAAGGCGGTTCAGGTAATCCGCGAGAATCTGGCACATACCCATTTTACGGATCGGGCAGAGGTTCTGAGTCAGGATGTGGTCAGCGCGGTTCGGATCCTTGAGGATCGACATGGTGTCTTTGATGTGATCTTTATGGATCCGCCATATGGGCAGGAGCTGGAACGGGATGTGTTATATGCGCTTGCCGGCTCAAAGCTGGTTGGAAAGGATACTCTGATCGTAGTTGAGTCCGATATTCAAACCAGCTTTGATTATCTGTCTGAGCTTAACTTTACCATTCAGAAGACAAAGGAATACAAGACGAACAAGCATACATTTATTACATTGTTCCCATAACTATGCCAGCTGCTTCTTACGTGCAGGCACGATGAATCATCTCCCATAGTTATGTGGACTGTGAATAGTAACAAGATACCATATTGGTATGCCTGATCTGGATATTTATTCTTGTATCTTGCATAAAAACCGTTATAATAGATAAATGATAGAAAAGAGGATTGTCATAATATGAAACATAAGAAATCATGCGCAATCTATGCCGGGAGCTTTGATCCGGTTACATACGGCCATATTGATATTATAGAGCGTTCATCCTTGATCTTTGATGAATTGATCATCGGTGTACTGAATAACAGTGCGAAATCTCCATTGTTTTCTTTGGAAGAACGTGTTAAAATGATTGAGGATGTTGTCGGTCATGTGGAGAATTGCCATGTAGAATCCTTTTCGGGACTGTTGGTGGACTTTGCAAGACAGAAGCAGGTAGATGTGATTGTCCGCGGTCTGCGGGCAGTTACGGATTTTGAATATGAATTGCAGATCGCACAGAGCAATCGTGTGGTCGCCGGCGATATCGATACCATATTTTTGACTACGAATATTGAGTATTCTTATTTGAGCTCCAGCATGGTGAAGGAATATGCGCAGTACGGGGCGGATATATCAAGATTTGTTCCGCCGAATGTCGCACAGAAGCTGATGGAGCGGTATAGCGGTAAGTGATTATCGAATGTAAGATAGATGGATATGGTAAGGTTCAAGTATGAATAAATCAGGAGGATATTGAGATGGGTAAAAAAGGCGTAGAGGATATGATCAATGAAATTGAGATGTTTATTGACAGCTGTAAGTTTCAGGCATTTTCATCTGATCGTATCATTGTTCCAAAGGCTGATTTAGAAGCGATGTTAAATGAGCTTCGGTTAAAGCTTCCGAGTGAGATCGAGCGAAGCAAGAAGATCATGAGGAACAAGGAAGGTATTCTGACAGATGCCAGAACCCGCGCTGAGGGGATCATAGATGAAGCTTCGAAGCAGGCAAAGCGTATGGTAGATGAGAGTGAGATCGTAACACTTGCCAATATGCAGGCAGATGATATTATCCGGCAGGCCAACAGCGAGCGTCTTGCCATCATCGATCAGGCGAATCAGGAGGCTATGGAGATCCGTCTTGGTATGATGGAATATACAACCGGAATGTTAGAGGATATCCGGAAATATGTCAGCCAGACCATGGAGGCAGAACGTACGAATTACGAGAATCTCATCGAATCCTTGCAGAATAATGCCGACGTGATCGAAGCAAACCGTCGGGAGATTGAAGAACAGCATATTGCTTTGATCAAGTCTCAGCAGCCGGAAATCGCGCCGGAGGCACAGTATGTGAACAGTGAGCTTCAGACTCCGTATGCGGAAGCACAGTATCAGACGGCTGCAGCAGGGAATACATATCAAGAGAATCCGGAGCCTGTAAGCACCGGATATGCGGAAGCGACTGTTCCGGAAGAACCGTTCGTAGAGGACGAGGTTACGGATGAAATCAGTGAGGAAGAGGGCTTCGAATACGAAGACGAGGAGAAGGATCTGTTCGGGGAATGATCGGTATTCCGGGTCTTGCCTTAAAAGAGCGGGATCAGAAGTCCTAATGTGACCGTCAGGCTGCCGAATAATAATTTCATACAGATATAATGACGCAAAGACAGTTCTGAATGCGTGATCGCACTTTTGGTCTGGAAGATACTACAGATTCCGCCAAAGGATGTAAGACCGGCAATCAGGGCTGTCTTTTGCTGTAAGGATAACGGCAGGGAAGATAAGATCCGGATACCATTTGTGATTTCAAACCCGGATAACAGGATATGGACTGCCGGCATATATTTAAGCTGTGTCATAGATATGTAATGGTTGATGAGATGGATGGCAATGCAAAATAACATGATATAGACGCCGGTCAGAAGGATCACACGAATACAAGTGAGCAGGGTTGCTTCTAACGAAGCTGCGGGAGAACCAAAACTGTCTCCTTGGTGATGCGAAGCATTCAATGGTATTCGTGTAATATGCTCCCTAAGCCTTTCTATCAGGGCATAGGTTAAGATCGGCAGATAGATGATCATGATCAGATATACAATCGAAACCTGCTTATCAAGTGTTTGATTCCAGATGTAACCGCATAGAAACATGGGACTGGTCAGATTGCAGATCACAAGCAGAGCATTGGCCTTCCGAATAGGAAGATCACCATCCTGATATTTCATATCGACCAAGCCTGCTCCGACAGGCAGACCGCATAGGAGTCCCAGATAACATAAGCGGTCGCTTTTTAAGTAGCTGCGCAGGAGAGAGGTTAGGATCATAAATGGGAAAATGGACGGAAGGACAGAGGTATACCATAGCTCCAGACCGGTATGTGCCCCCTGAATGACAAGCTCAGCGTGTGTCAGCATAAGAAGCATTAAGAGGAGAAGGAGCACAATGACGGATATATGAAGCAAGCGTGATTTCATGAGATGATCCCATTACAGTCTGTGTCCTTATACTATATTCGCTGCGATACACGGATTATTCCTGAATGATGATACCGGTTGTATATTCATTATGGAACGGACTATGGTAATATTGGTGGCAGACCTGCTCATACATATGCGAAGCATGAAGATCTAAGGCCAGGAGTCTGGCAGCCGCAGGATCTGTGTTGCTTAAGTATACCTGTGCCTTCTTCAGCTGCTGAACGATTCTAAGATCCGCCTGCTCACGAATTGCTTTCAGCAGATCAGAGGAAGCACTGCGGAATCCGAGAATACGTGCATACGGTAAGGCGCTGCGGCTCATTTGTTCCTGTACCTCTGCCTTGGTGATACCAAGAAGGAGATGAAGGAGACAGCGCATAATTCTGGTTCTGGTATATTGTTTATTCACGATCGCATCCACGTAGCCGGTATAGTCAAACTCCGGCTGATAGACAGACAACAGCCGATTGGCAAGCTCCTCTGTGATATCCTGATAGTCTGTAAGTCTGTCCTGGTTCTGCCACAGGCTGTATTGGATCAGTGGATAGAACTGATCGATTCCTACCGGAGCACAGGTATGATACGCTTCCTGCATGATCTGACCGGAAGCTTTCGGAAGCGTTCGCTTCCAGGTATCCGCATTTCCACCGGAGCAGTAGGCCGAGCGGATTGCAGTTGCAGAAGAACAGGCATGATCCGTATCATCTAATAGCCCGGAATGATAGCCGGAATCCTTTCGCAGGATCAGATATGGCTCTATATCCGCGTGATCACTGTAGACTGCCTTCAGATATTCGACAGCCAGGATCGTATTCGGCTGAGTCATATATGTGTGCACCTCATCCGGAAGTGAGATCCGGTTCGTATCAGCATATTGCCGCAGGGCTGACGCGCGCGCCTTCGGATAAGAGATTCCCTGCCGTAAGGATTGTTGGAGCAGATTCCTGAATTCATCAGGTTCCTCTGCATAGATCGAAGCAATCGTCTGGAGGGCGGAGAGATCGGTATATTCACACCCGACGCAGATATGATCGATGGAATGGAGTGCCTTCAGAAGCCGGACCCCGCCGGCAGCAAAGAATTCCGCACTTCCGGTACCATAAAGAACCGGAAGCTCAATGACCAGATCCGCCCCTTCCGCCAGTGCCATGCGGGTACGGGCATATTTATTAATAACCGCCGGCTCTCCACGCTGCATGAAATCCCCGTTCATGACAACCACAATATAATCCGAACCGAGATTCTTCCGGATCTGTTCGAATTGATATTTGTGTCCATTATGAAATGGATTATATTCTGCAATAATACCCGTGACCTTCATTTGAATTAAAGTATCCTTTCCGTAGCTGTCTGACGTGGCAGTATATCAGTGGATGATAACGCAGACGAACCATAATTCCATCATGATTTCTCATTACAGTAATAAATGTAACGAATTCAAGGTGGGATGTCAACTATAAGGCGTGGATGGTCATGTGAAGTATAAGACGTGAATGTTCATGAGAAGTATAAGGCGCGGATGTTCATGAGAAGATGCAATTTGAAAATCATTAGAAGATAATTAGAATATCATCATTGAAAATAATATCAAAAATCAATTTACATACAGATCCTAAAATGTTAAAATAATATTCAGAGCGATTTTTTTCTGTTTTCTGCACTAGTTTGACAAGGGAGTAAGGTATGGTAATGAGAAAGGAGGCAATTACAAAAAAATCAAAAATAGGATTGACAGTATCATAAAAAAGTATTAGTATGTATTTATGAAATCGAACATATGTTTTGTTCGGATATTTGAGGAGGATAATTATGGCTAGTGAAGAGAAGAAGAAAGCATTAGAGGCTGCGTTAGCGCAGATTGAACGTCAGTATGGCAAGGGCTCCGTCATGAAATTAGGGGATTCGGGAGCCAATATGAATATAGAAACTGTACCAAGCGGATCCCTGAGTCTGGATCTTGCACTTGGACTTGGCGGATTTCCGAAGGGTAGAATTATTGAGATCTACGGTCCGGAATCCAGTGGTAAGACCACAGTTGCACTTCATGCGGTAGCTGAGGTGCAGAAGAATGGTGGAATTGCCGGTTTTATTGATGCAGAACACGCATTGGATCCGGTATATGCAAGAAATATCGGCGTTGATATTGATAATCTGTATATTTCTCAGCCGGATAACGGAGAACAGGCATTGGAGATCACAGAGACAATGGTTCGTTCCGGTGCGGTTGATATTATCATTGTCGATTCGGTTGCGGCCCTGGTGCCGAAGGCGGAGATCGATGGCGAGATGGGAGATGCCCATGTTGGTCTGCAGGCAAGACTGATGTCACAGGCACTCCGTAAGCTGACTGCCGTGATCAGCAAGTCAAATTGTATTGTGATCTTTATTAATCAGCTTCGTGAGAAGGTGGGAATCATGTTCGGTAATCCGGAGACGACCACCGGTGGACGTGCATTGAAGTTCTATTCCTCTATTCGTCTGGATGTACGCCGTATCGAAACCCTGAAGAAGGGCACGGATGTTATTGGCAACCGTACAAGAGTGAAGGTTGTGAAGAATAAGATCGCTCCGCCGTTCCGTGAGGCTGAGTTTGATATTATGTTTGGCGAGGGTATCTCAAGAGAAGGGGATGTCTTGGATCTTGCCGTTGCGAATGAGGTGATCCAGAAGTCCGGTGCATGGTTTGCCTATCTGGGTGAGAAGATCGGTCAGGGACGTGAGAATGCCAAGCTGTATCTGAAGCAGAATCCGGAGGTTCTGGCAGAGGTAGAACAGAAGGTTCGGGATGCCTGCGGATTTAACGGTGAAGGGAATCCGGCCGGGAATCAGACGGTCTCTGCAGACGAACCGGATGAGGAATAATTGCGAAGCATGACGGATATGGCGGATATTACGAAGGAATATGAGACAAGTTATCAAGAAGCGAAGGAATATGCCCTGCGTAGTCTGACCTGCAGGGAACAGACGGAACATCAGCTTTCGGAGAAGCTCAGACGACGGGAGTATTCTCCGGAAGTGATCCGGGCTGTCATCGGATTCCTGAAGGAATACAATTATATCAATGACGAACGGTTTCTGGAGCAGTATATTGCCAGCCATTGTCATCGCATGAACCGGTTTCAATTAGAGCAGAAGCTATACACCTTCGGATTCCGTCAGCTTAGGCTGGATGAGTATCTGAATACTTATGACTATGATGAAGAACGTCTGTTAAGTACAGAGTTTGACAGCTATACAAGGAAGAAGGATCTGTCTGATCCGATGGTTCGGAAAAAGGTGACTGCTCATTTTATGAAAAAGGGGTTCTCCTATTCTATGATCTCCGGTTTGATCCATTGTCAGGATGTTTGATCGATTGGCAAGATGGCTCTTGACATCATACACAAATCAGTATAAAATTATTCTGTTGTATTCGTACAATGAAAACTTAATAAGGAGGTGCTCCTGTGGGACCAATTCATTATATAATTTGTGCTGTTATAGTGATAGTCGTTGCAGTGATTACTTGGTTTGCGGCAATTGCATACCGCAAGAATGTAGCAGAGAGTAAGATCGGCAAGGCTGAAGATAAAGCTCGTGAAATTATTGATGAAGCACTCAAAACCGCTGAGGCTAAGAAGCGTGAAGCTCTTCTGGATGCGAAGGAAGAGAATCTTAAGGTCAAGAACGACTTTGAAAAAGAGATGAAAGAGCGCAGAAATGAAACACAGCGGACGGAGAAACGTCTTCTTTCGAAGGAAGAGAATCTGGATCGGAAAGCGGAACAGATGGAGAAGAAAGAAGCGGCCTTAGCACAGAAGGAATCTGCATTGGACAAGCAGAAGGCTAAGGTAGATGAACTCCAGGCGAGACACGTACAGGAACTAGAGAGAATCTCTGGATTAACCTCTGAACAGGCAAAGGAATATTTACTGAAGACTGTTGAAGAAGATGTAAAGCATGAAACCGCAGTAATGATCAAGGAAATGGAGACCAGAGCGAAGGAGGAAGCTTCCAAGAAGGCAAGAGAGTATGTTGTGACTGCTATTCAGAAGTGTGCAGTTGATCATGTTGCCGAGACGACGATCTCATTGGTACAGTTACCGAATGATGAGATGAAGGGTCGTATCATTGGGCGTGAAGGACGGAATATTCGTACCTTAGAGACTTTGACAGGTGTGGATCTGATTATTGATGATACACCGGAGGCTGTTATTCTTTCAAGCTTTGATCCGGTCAGACGAGAAGTGGCAAGAATTGCTCTTGAGAAGCTGATCGTTGACGGCAGAATTCATCCGGCCAGAATTGAAGAGATGGTTGAGAAGGCGCAGAAGGAAGTTGAGACCCAGATGCGTGAGGATGGTGAGGCAGCTACCTTAGAGGTAGGCGTTCACGGTATTCATCCGGAACTTGTCAGACTTCTTGGTAAGATGAAATTCCGTACCAGTTATGGACAGAATGCATTAAAGCATTCCATTGAAGTATCATTGCTCTGTGGATTACTTGCAGGTGAAGTTGGTGTAGATGTTCGTATGGCAAAGCGTGCAGGTCTTCTCCATGATATTGGAAAAGCTTTGGATCATGAGATGGAGGGTACTCACATCTCGATTGGTGTAGATCTGTGCCGGAAGTATAAGGAATCACCGTTAATTATTAATGCGGTAGAAGCTCATCATGGTGATGTTGAGCCGGAATCATTGATCGCATGCTTAGTACAGGCTGCAGATGCTATTTCCGCTTCCAGACCGGGTGCCAGACGTGAGACGTTAGAGACATATACAACAAGATTAACCCAGTTAGAGACGATTGCTAACAAATTCGAAGGCGTTGATAAGTCATTTGCTATTCAGGCAGGTAGAGAGATTCGGGTTATGGTTGTTCCTGAGCAGGTTAATGATGCAGACATGGTTCTGTTGGCTCGTGATATTGCTAAGCAGATCGAGAGCGAGTTACAGTATCCTGGTCAGATCAAGGTTAGCCTGATCCGTGAATCCCGTGCAACGGATGTTGCTAAGTAGTTCATAGCATGAGAATGAGTGCATTGAGCATTTGAAATGGATGATAATCCGCCATGATCGAAGGATCATGGCGGATTATTTCAGTATTACATGGATGAAAGAAGAAGGAGAAGATGGGGAATGGCAAAATATAAGAAATTAGGAGAGCAATTGGCTTACAAGAGCAAATTAGTGGAATTATATGAGGATCATCTGCAGCTTCCGGACGGGCGTGAGGTTGTCTATGATCTGATCAAGCATTCCGGCGGGGCGGCAGTGCTGCCTATTGATGAAGAAGGAAAGCTGGTTCTGATCAGGCAATATCGGAATTCTGTAGATGATGAGGTATATGAGATTCCTGCAGGCCTGAAGGAGAAGGACGATCCATCCGGTGAAGCCTGTGCCAGACGGGAGCTTGCGGAGGAGGTAGGCTATCAGACGGAGCAACTCCATTTTATTGCTGAGGTATACGGCTGTATTGGCGTATCCAATGAGAAAACCGCAATCTTTTATGCGGACCAGCTGATCCCGTGCGATACGAATCCGGATCCGGAGGAATATATTGAAATTCATCATATGGAGCTTGATACAGTCTTAACTATGATACGGAATAAACAGATCGTGGACGGGAAGACCGTTATCGCCGCCCTCTATTATAAGATGATGAAAGACAGCGGACAGCTTGGATAAGTCGATAGTAGTACAATCATATTCCTCGATTAAGCTGCATATCCTATATTGTTTAGAATTAAGGAGCAGTTGATCGTGAATGGCAATTGGAAGCTTCAATTTGATAATAAGACGAAGGGATTCCTTCCCTTTCTGCTGATCCTTTTAGGAATTGTAAGCGGAACCGTGCTTGCCAATGTATTGTTTCATTATGACAGCACTTTGCTTCAGCCATTTATCATGGATCAATATTATGCAGACGCGATCTTACATTACCGGGCATCTCCGGTTGCGTGGAGGATTCTGCCGGCAAGATCTGTAGAGGTCATTGGCTGCTTTTTGGCATATTATGTATTCCGTATAGTGTTCCTTGGTTATCTGATCATAACTCTGCTTTCCTTTTTCTGGGGCTTTCTTGTCACGATCGAAATACTAAGGCTCGGAATTCATGGTCTTCTGACTGGAGGAATATGTCTGTTTCCTCACTTGTTCTTATATGGACTGGCTGTCTATATGACATGTGTATTCGGTGAGCAGACTTCTCCAAGAAGAATCCTCTTACCGATCCTTCTGACGCTTGCGGCCATTGGTACGGAGGTATGGCTGGAGCCACAGATGATTCTTCGATTTCTTCCTTGATTTTACTTGTGTTTCTTTTTATAATACCAATATGAATGGAGAAAGAAGCATGGAAGAGGATATCGAAGCTTATATTGCTTATCTTAGGGATAGCAGACAAGCAAGCAGGAATACGATTATGTCATATACCTATGATCTGAATCGGTTCTGTTCATATATGAAAGAAAATGGCAAGACAGACGTGCGGGAAATCATATCGACGAATCTGACGAGTTATGTTCTGTATCTGGAACGAATTGGTCTATCGCCGGCAACGATTTCAAGATCCGTTGCGTCTATTCGTGCTTTTTTTCTGTTTCTTTTGAGGCGGGGAAGGATTCAGGAAGATCCTTGTGAGCAGCTTCGTTCTCCGCGGATAGAGAAGCGGTCGAGAGATAGTTTAGGTATGAAGGAAATGGATCGTCTGCTTACTGCTCCGGATCCGGATACACCGAAGGGAATGCGGGATCGGGCAATCCTTGCCCTGATCTATGAAACCGGAATCCAGATCGCGCAGTTGAATGCACTGGGTCTGAATGATGTGAACCTGAATCTGGATTATATATGCTGTCATGAAGAGGAGCAGGATCGAGTGATTCCATTTGGACGGATCACACACGATGCTTTGAATCGTTACATACAGGAGGCGCGAATGAACCTGTGCCCTAATTCCGAGAAGCTGTTCTCGAATTGCAGGGGCAATACCATGAGCAGACAGGGAGTATGGAAGCTGATCAAGCAGTATGCGCTTGCAGCCGGCATTGAACAGGAAATCACGCTGTCTATGATACGGTATTCCTATGAACAGCATCAGGTGGAGAAGAGAATCCGCGGGTAGAATACAGGAAGATTGGACAAGATGAGGATATATACAGAATGATTGATATAGATCGTTTATCGAATGGAATTCAGACCATTATTGAACCGATTCCGCATGTACGCTCCGTCGCGATAGGAATCTATGTGCGATGCGGTTCTGCGTACGAAGATCAAGAGAATAACGGAATCTCGCATATGATCGAACATATGCTATTCAAAGGTACGGCAAATCATACAGCGAAGGAGCTGGCAATTAAGACGACACTGCTCGGAGACGATGTGAATGCGTTTACCTCCAAGGAATTAACCTGTTATTACGCGAAGGTGATCGACGAGAAGCTGCCGGAGCTGATCGAGTTATTTGGGGATATGTTCTGCAATTCCCTCTTTGCAGAAGAGGATCTGATGCGGGAGAAAAGCGTGATCTATGACGAGATCGATATGTATGAGGATTCTCCGGAGGATTTGGTACAGGAGCAGTTCCAGCGCGTTGTCTGGAAGGATCATCCGCTTGGTTATATCATATCCGGAACGAAGGAGAATGTGGAGCGGATAACCGGAGCAGATCTTCGGGAGTACTATAAGAAGAATTATACCGGTGACCGTATCCTGATCTCTGTAGCCGGGAATGTTACCGTCGGGGCCGTGAAGGAGATGCTGGAGAAGCAGTTTCATTGTCTTCCCGCTTCTCATGGTCAGACGATCAGAACCTTCGATGTTCCGGAATACAGACCTGCCAGACAAAGCTTCTCCAAGGAGACAGAGCAGGTACATCTTTGTGTAGGACTCCCCGGGGTTTCGTATCGGTCTGAGCATTATTATACATTGTCCATTTTGAATAGCATCTTCGGAGGAAGCTCCTGCTCACGGCTGTTCCAGCAGATTCGGGAGGATAAGGGACTGTGTTATACCATTTTCTCTTATCTGAGCTGTTATCTGGGCACGGGTACATTCCAGATCTATTCTGCAATGGGAGAAGAAGATGTCGAGGAGGTATACAGCGGTATCTATCGCATCTTTAAGGAATTGAAGTCTGCCAAGGTGACTTCGGAAGAGATTGACCAGACTATGGCGCAGATCCGGTCGGAACTGATCCTGGCGCAGGAAAATACCAACAGCCGCATGGATCAGAATGCAAGAAATATGTTGTATCATGGGCGGATGATCACGATGGAAGAGACGATCGCACAATATGAGAAGGTCAGCAGGGAGGCTATCATGGATTATATGAATTCCTATATGAAGGAAGATCAGCTCAGCATGACAATCGTGGGAGATTTTGAGGATCGGCCGTCTCTGCAGAGAATATATGATCAATTATAAATGCATGTGCGACAGGACATTATTTAAACATATTTTTTGATTATAATTCATGGATGAAGTAAGCATGAATCATAAGAGAGTATAGCAGGAGGAAGAATCGATGTTGCTCGTAAAGAACATAACCAAACGATACGGCTCGCAGGATGCTTTATCCGATGTCAGCTTTCATGTAGAGCAGGGACAGATCGTTGGACTTCTCGGTGAAAATGGAGCCGGAAAGTCAACAACGATGAATATTATTACCGGATATATATCTGCGAATGAAGGGGAAGTTCAGATTGACGGAATTGATCTGTTAGAGAAACCGAAGGAAGCGAAGAAGAAGATTGGATATTTACCGGAACAGCCGCCGCTCTATGATCATATGACGATCCGGGAATATCTGTGCTTTGCTGCCGGTTTGAAGGGCGTTCCGAGGAAAGAGGCACAAAGGTCAGTAGACGAGATCATGGAGAAGACCAACCTGTCTGAGCGCAGGAATATGCTGATAAAGCACCTGTCAAAGGGATATAAGCAGAGAGTCGGTCTAGCGCAGGCGTTGATCGGTAATCCTCCGCTGTTGATCCTGGATGAACCGATGGTCGGGTTGGACCCGAATCAGATGATCGAGATGCGGAATCTGATCAAATCCCTGGGAGGAGAGCATACTGTGATATTAAGCTCTCACATTCTGTCTGAGATCGAATCGATCTGTGATCATATCATCATATTGGATCAGGGTAAGGTGATTGCCGAGAACGAGGTGAAGAAGTTAGAGACGGAACATGCGGTGAATAATCATCTGGTCATTGTTGTAAAAGGGAACAAGTCTAAGATATCTTCTTTACTAAAGCAGTCAAAGCTTGTCAGGGATTATACCTACACAAGAGAGGTGGAGTCCGGCGTGCATGAATATCGTGTGATCACAGCGTCGGATCAGGACGTCCGCGATGAGATGTTTGTGTTGTTCTCAGAAGCCAAAATGGTGGTCTACAGTCTGAATATGGAACAGTTAACGTTGGAAGATGTATTTATCAAATTGACCGGGAAGGAGGAAAAGGAATGACAGCCATATATTTACGGGAATTAAAGGCATACTTTACCTCCCTGCAGGGTTATCTCTATCTGGCTCTGTTTACCTGCGTGACCGGTATCTTTTTTACGGTAATCGATATCATGTATGGGATCAATGATTTTGTAAGCTATGTACTGAGTAATTCCTACTTTCTGATCTTTGTATACTGTATTTTAATCCCAATCCTGACCATGCGGTTATTTGCGGAAGAGAAGCGGCATAAGACAGATCAGCTGCTGCTGACTGCGCCGATTACAGCATGGGAGATCGTGCTTGGCAAATTCCTTGCCAGTGTCACCCTGTTCCTGATCGGGCTGCTGATCATCACGATCTTTCCCGTCATTATTGCTGTAAATGGTACAATTCCGGTTACCAATACCATCAGCGGTTATATTGGAATGATACTGTTCTCACTGTGTATGATCGCAGTAGGCACCTTTATATCCTCGCTGGCGGAGGAGCCGATCATTTCCATTATCATAAGCGCGGTTGCCGGAATATTTGTGTTATTCTTCAGTAATCTGGTTTCCCTGCTTCCGGACGGCGTGGTGGCAACGATCGTCTTTCTGGCATTGCTTGCAATCGGAATTGCAGTCTTATTCTATATCGATACCCGTAAGATCGGCATTGCACTGATCGCACTCATTGTATGCGGTGGACTGATCACGGCGCTTTATTTTCTGAATAAAGAATGGTTTATGTATGGTTTGACAAATAGTCTGAACTGGATCTCATTGGAGAAACGGTTTGAAGAATTCTTAAATGGAATCCTGAATCTGTCAACTATAATCTATATGCTTAGCTTTATAGTGTTCTTCCTGTTCGCTTCCGTTCAGGTAATTGAACGCCGCAGATGGCGATAGGAGGTGGAGAAGATGAAACAACAACGTTTGAAGCTTGGAATCAGATCCGGGATCCTGTTTGTCATCGTACTTGCCGTTCTTGTTGCCTGCAATCTCCTGATCGAGAAGGCTGATGTGCACTTTGATTTGTCGCAGGAGAAGATCTATACCTTGTCTGATCAGACAAAGAGTATTCTGCAAGGGATGGAGAAGGATGTAACAATCTATATATTGAGCTCGGAAGAAGATTTCCCGATCGGATTCCGTCAGCTGGTAAATGAGTATACCAGGAATAGTTCGCATCTTACAGTCTTATACCGCAGTATTGATCTGTATCCGAATTTTGCCAGTCAATATATGACCAATACATCTGCGACGGTTAAGGAAAACAGCCTGATCGTAGTAAGCGGAGAGAAGCATGTCTACGTTGATTCCGATCAATTTGTCAGCTCGGACAAAACAGCTTTGAAATTCGAACCACTATTGACCTCTGCCATTAATTATGTGGCAGATGGAGAGACGAAGATGCTCTATTATATCAGTGGTCATAATGAAATGGAGCTTACGGAAGCTTTTAAGTCTTCGCTTCTTCGCGATAATTATGCAGTGAACGAGTTGGCGCTTCTGAATCAGGAAATACCGGACGATGCGGATATTCTGTTGATCGATGCACCGACCGAGGACTATTCCGCGGATGAATGTGAGAAATTGCAGAATTATCTGGATCAGGGAGGCAGGATCTATTATATTATTGAGGCAACGATCGATCTGGATCATCTCTATGCTTTTGCGGAAAAGAATGGAATCCGGGTGGAACCGGGTGTTGTAATGGAGCAGAATTCGGTTATGATCTATGGAGATACGCCGACCTATATTCTTCCAATCATTGAAGATCATACGATCACGAAGGACATGGATTCGAATCGGACACCGCTTCTGGTCCTGGTATCCAAAGGACTGAATGCTTCCGGATCCAACGGTTATACAAGCAGCGGTTTGTTATCTACATCGAATTTTGCATATTCTAAGGTGAATTTGGATTCTGCATATGTTTCAAGAGAAGATAGTGATATTGTGGGACCATTTTATCTTGCCATGGTATCGGAATCTGAGCAGGGCGGAAGTCTTCTCGTGCTCGGTTCCTCCAACCTTCTGTATGAGGAGGCGGATGCTATGGTGAATGGAAGAAATACGGATTTTGTGATCAACGGAATGGATTATCTGATGGGAGATTCCGATAAAATATCGATTCGAAGTAAGGAAATCGAGTATAATACCAATCTGTACAGTACAGCACAGGTATATATCTTCGCAGCGGTTTCGATTATCGGAATTCCGCTTCTTCTGATTCTGACCGGTATCATCCTTGTTACCCTTCGCAATAGACGTTCTAAGAATTGGAAGAAGGATGAGGCTGATGATAGAAGGCGGATCACAGAAGAAGATGAGATAGAGGACAGGGAAGCGTCTTCGGATAGTGAGAAGTCGGAGAATAGCGGAGAATTGGAGAATATTGAACAACCGGAGGACAGCAAGGAACCGGAGAATCATGAATCCGCAGATGAAGGTGAGGATAAGGATCGATAGATAGAGACCGCCATCATGGTGGTCTGGATCAGATAACTGATCATCATTCCCCACATGTATCCTTTTAAGCCGATATGCGGAACCAGAAGCAAGATTCCGGCAATCCGGATACCACTGCAGAGAATGGAGTGCAGCATATTTTTGGCAGCCTTGCCGATCCCGTTCATAATGCTGGCGAGGCTGGATGACAGATAGATAAATGGACATAACAGTGCAAATTGGAAGAGAAGCTCTCCGGCGAGCTCGCTGGAGAGAATTACGCTTCCGGTCCATTTGCCGAACAACAACAGATAGACAGAACTGATCAGCCCGATCGTCAGACAGACGATCAGGCTTTTCTTAATGATACGGGAAAGTGCAGACAGATTGCGGCTTTCGTATTGAGCGGAGATGGCCGGGAGCAGTGTCATGGCCAGAGAGGTCGTAAAGGTGGTCGGAAACATGATACAGGGCAGGACCAGACCGGACAGTGTTCCATATAGAATTAGAGCGGCATCGCCATTTGAATAATAGAGATTCAGCATATGCGGGATCAGGATACTCTCTATGCTCTGGAGCATGGTAAGAGACAGGCGGTTTGTTGTGAGAGGAATTCCGTCCTTCAGCAGTTCACGGAGCAGGGGACGCGACGAATGGACCGGAATCGCATGAACGTGTGTGTTCCGGGTACGGAGCTTATAATATAGAATGAGAAAGATGGAAGCCGTGATCTCGCCGATCACAATACCGTAGACAGCAAGATAGGCTTGCGGTCTGGTATGGATCAAGAAGGTGGCTAACAGATAGACGCCGATGATCTTGGCAAGCTGTTCGGCAAGCTGACTGACGGCGGTTATGCCGGAATTGGATTCTCCCATGAAATAGCCTACCATACAGCCTTCGATACATACAAAAGGAAATGCAAAGGACAGGATCTTGAGTGATCTTCCACATTCGATGGAATGTAATACGTGGAGACTGATTGCATCGGAGCAAAAAAAGGTGATGACGGCAAGCAGAACAGCGGTTGGAATGGATATTGCCAGAGCCATTCGTAACAAGGTCTTCTTCTTTGCAATGTCTCCGGACGGAATTCTGGCGATCTGTCTGGTGAGAGCGGTCTGAATCCCCTGACAGGCAAAGCTGAACATCACCATATAGATAGGCAGGATCATTTGGTAAAGCCCTAATTCCCGTTCACCAATTAATTGATTCAGGAATATTCTATTATAAAAACCAAGAATTCTGGCTCCGATCCCTGCGATCGTCAGGATCAGAGTGCCTTTGAATATGGAGTTCTTGTATATTTTGGCCATGATAATACTCTTATGGTATTGTCATTGCTTCATTATATGGACGAATGGAATAAAAAATGACAGGTTGGTGATCGTCTTATGTCTGAAATATATCTGGATCATGCGGCGACAACGTCTATGCATCCGGAGGTGCTTAATGCTATGCTGCCGTATCTGACCAAGGAATATTATAATCCGTCCGCTGCCTATCAGGCCGGAAAACGGATGAAAGATAGAATAGAGGAAGTGCGGGAATTCATAGCTTCCTGCATTCATGCGCATCCGGAGGAAATCTATTATACGGGTGGAGGAACGGAAGGGGATAACTGGATCCTGCAGGCGGCTTATAGAAATCATCAAAAAACTGAACAGCCAAACACAATTCCGAAAGTACCACATTTCATCACTTCGTGCATAGAACATCATGCCATTCTTCACACCTGCGAGGAGCTTGAAAATGGCGGTGCAGAAGTATCGTATCTTCCGGTTGATCCACACGGACGTATTCAGATCAGCAGTCTGCGCGATGCGATCAAAGAAAATACTTGCCTGGTATCTATTCAATATGCGAATAATGAGATCGGAACCTTACAGCCGGTAGAAGAGATCGGAGAGTGCTGCAGGAAGTATCGGCTTCCATTTCACACAGATGCGGTTCAGGCCTGCGGGCATGTTCCGATCAATGTGGAAGCCATGCATATCACATCATTAAGCGCAAGTGCCCATAAATTCCATGGACCTAAGGGAGTAGGCTTCCTGTACGTAAACCGTTCATTTCCGCTTACGGCATATCTTCACGGAGGCGGACAGGAACGGCATCTGCGTGCCGGAACAGAGAATGTGGCAGGAATCATCGGAATGGGAAAGGCGTTAGAGCTTGCGGATCGGAATATGGAGCAGGCGAGAAGGCATGAACAGGAGCTTCGGGATTATATGATCTGCAGGATCCTGCAGGAGATTCCGGACACGATCATTAACGGACATATGATCTACCGGCTTTCCAACAATATTAATCTGGCGTTCCGTTATGTCAACGGAGCCTCCCTGCTTGTGCTTCTGGATAATGAGGAGGTCTGTGTGTCTGCCGGCTCCGCCTGTAATTCGGGTCAGCAGGGACCGTCTCATGTCATTCGGGCTCTTTCTGTACCGGACGATTATGCAGGCGGTGTCATTCGGATGACCATTGGAGAAGAGAATACGATTGAAGAGCTGGAGCATACGGTCCAGCTGCTGAAGCGGTATGTAATGGAGCTGCGGGCAGAATCGCCGGAATTACAGGAATGATGATGAATCAGACTTAAGATGAAAGCTGCTCCTTAGGGAAAAAGGAGCAGCGTAGTTCTTATTGTATAGGTTTATATTGGCAAATACTCAGGCTTGCGGTCTTTATAGATACAGTAGTAACGGAAACCGCAGGAGGACAGAAGTGCTTCTACAGTATCGAAGCCATATGCAAAGTTCTCCGGAGTGTGCGCGTCGCTTCCGATCGTGATGATCTCACCACCGAGCTCCTTATACATCATAAGGATATCCTTGTGCGGATGCGGGTAGCCAAGCCCTTTGTAGAGACCGGCTGTATTGATCTCGATTCCCTTGCCGTCTGCAATGATCTTCTTTAACAGGGATTCAAATATATCGGCATAGTCCTTAAAGTTCCAATTGGCATTCTTCGTAGGACCGTAGCGGACCACATAATCCAGATGCCCGTAGACATCATAGTCATGAAAGGCGTGTACGTTATCGTCGATGGACTGGAAATATTCCCGGTAGGCCTCGATTTCACTGCGTCCCTCATAGTATTCCGGATAGTAGGGATCGATCCCGCGGACCAGATGAGAAGAGCCGATGATAAAATCAAACGGGTATTTTTCGGTATAGGCATATAATTTATCCGTAATATGGCTCATCAATCCCAGCTCGACACCGTATCGGACCTCAATACGTCCGGCATAATGCTCCTTCAATTCCTTCAGCCGTTCCAGATACTTGTCTGTATCCAGCAGGAAGGTCAGCCCATTCGCGGCCTCCGGCGGAAAATCAATGTCGTGATGATCCGTCAGATAGAAATATTTCATATTATGCATCAGAGCCTGCTCCAGCATGGCCGTTACCGGTGCCTCGGAATCACTGGAAAACTCGGAATGTAAGTGACAGTCTGCTATGATCATGGGAACCTCCGTATTGGTTTCATAATACAATGAAAGTTGTATATTCCGAGTGTATCACAGAATGATCGTTTTGGCAAAACGCTTTCCATTTCTTGATGAGAATATATTTCACCAAATAATTCTTTGTGGCTTTACGCACTCTGCAAATGGATAATATTTTCAGAAATGGGTTGAAATTTCCAACTAAAAACGGTATTATAGTAAATGGACTGAAATCCGATTAATAACCTCGATAATATATGATCGATGTAACTCATTTGTTATATTTATGGACAAGATGATATATTATGCGAAGGTCATTATAATTAAATTCACTTTATAGGAGGAGTTTTCAAAATGGCAGTAAAAGTTGCAATCAATGGATTTGGACGTATCGGTCGTCTTGCTTTCAGACAGATGTTTGATGCAGAGGGATATGAGGTAGTTGCAATCAACGACTTAACTAAGCCTTCTATGCTTGCACATCTTTTGAAGTATGATACCGCTCAGGGTGGTTACGCTGGAAAGATCGGTGAGAATCTTCACACAGTTACAGCAGATGATGACGCTAATACACTTACTGTAGATGGCAAGACATTACAGATTTATAAAGAGGCAGATGCTAAGAATCTTCCTTGGGGACAGATCGGTGTTGATGTAGTATTAGAGTGTACCGGTTTCTACTGCTCTAAGGACAAGTCTCAGGCTCATATTGATGCAGGTGCTAAGAAGGTAGTTATTTCCGCACCGGCTGGTAATGACCTTAAGACCATTGTATACTCTGTAAATGAGAAGACATTGACCGCAGATGACAAGATCATTTCTGCAGCTTCTTGTACAACCAACTGTCTTGCACCTATGGCAGATACTTTGAATAAGTATGCTCCTGTTCAGTCTGGTATCATGAGCACCATTCATGCATACACAGGCGATCAGATGATCTTAGACGGACCACACAGAAAGGGCGATCTTCGTCGTGCACGTGCCGGCGCAGCTAACATCGTTCCAAACTCTACCGGTGCTGCTAAGGCTATCGGCTTGGTAATCCCAGAGTTAAATGGTAAGTTGATCGGTTCTGCACAGCGTGTACCGGTTCCGACAGGTTCTACCACAATCTTAACCGCAGTTGTTAAGAAGGCAGATGTTACCGTTGAGGGTATCAATGCTGCTATGAAGGCTGCAGCTTCTGAGTCCTTCGGATACAACGAGGATCCAATCGTATCTTCTGATGTAATCGGTATGAGATATGGTTCCTTATTCGATGCTACTCAGACCATGGTTACTAAGATCGCTGATGATTTGTATGAGGTTCAGGTTGTTTCTTGGTATGACAATGAGAATTCATACACCAGCCAGATGGTTCGTACCATTAAGTACTTTGCTGAGTTAGGCTAATCAGTATCCAAATCGATATTGCAAAAATATTGACCTAAAAGGTCCGGTCCTTGGACCGGACCTTTCAACCTTTTAGAGTGAATAAATGATGATAGGATATAAGAGACGCATGAGTCTCTTGAAATCATATATGAAAGGAGCAAAATAATGCTGAATAAGAAATCCGTAGATGATATTAACGTAAAGGGTAAGAAGGTATTAGTACGTTGTGACTTCAATGTACCGCTTAAGAATGGTGAGATCACAGACGAGAATCGTTTGGTAGCAGCCCTTCCTACCATTAAGAAATTAGTTGCTGATGGCGGCAAGATCATTCTTTGCTCACATCTTGGCAAGGTTAAGACAGAAGAGGACAAGCAGACGAAGACTCTGGCACCGGTTGCTAAGAGATTATCTGAATTATTGGGACAGGAGGTTAAGTTTGCCGCTGATCCTGAGGTTGTCGGACCGAATGCAAGAGCGGCTGTTGATGCTTTGCAGGATGGCGAGATCGTATTATTAGAGAATACCCGTTTCCGTCCGGAAGAGACAAAGAACGGTGAGGCATTCAGCAAGGATCTTGCAAGCCTCTGTGATGTATTTGTAAATGACGCATTTGGTACTGCGCATCGTGCACACTGCTCGAATGTTGGTGTTGCTTCCTTAGTTGATACCGCTGTTGTAGGTTACTTAATGCAGAAGGAGATCGATTTCTTAGGCAATGCGGTTGAGAATCCGGTTCGTCCATTCGTTGCAATCCTCGGAGGCGCTAAGGTTGCTGATAAGTTAAATGTTATCTCCAACCTGCTTGAGAAGTGCGATACCTTGATTATTGGCGGTGGTATGGCATATACGTTCTTAAAGGCTAAGGGATATGAGATCGGTAAATCACTGGTTGATGATACCAAGATTGATTATTGTAAGGAAATGATGGAGAAGGCTGATAAGCTCGGCAAGAAGCTGTTGCTTCCGGTTGACTCCGTTATGATCGACAGCTTCCCGGATCCGATCGATGCACCGGTTGAGACCGAGATCTATGACGCTGATAAGATGTCAGCCGATAAGGAAGCATGCGATATTGGACCGAAGACCATTGAACTGTATTCAGAGGCTGTTAAGAGTGCTAAGACTGTTGTATGGAACGGACCTATGGGTGTATTCGAGAATCCGATCCTTGCAGCAGGTACGAAGGCGGTTGCAGCTGCACTGGCTGAGACCGATGCTACAACCATTATCGGTGGTGGCGATTCTGCAGCAGCTGTTAATCAGTTAGGCTTCGGCGACAAGATGAGCCATATATCTACCGGTGGCGGAGCTTCCCTTGAGTTCTTAGAGGGGAAGGAGCTTCCTGGTGTTGCAGCAGCTAACGATAA
>CACZRT010000066.1 GCA_902783585.1 uncultured Lachnospiraceae bacterium
CAGTTCCGGCAGAACAGGAATGGTATGGATATCGGGAACAGGAGTATCCTGTGTCCGGACAGGAGGTCTCTGCTAATGAACAAGGGTTACCGGTAAATCTCAGAACGGAAATCCTGATGATCGATTCCGTCACGGAACAGCAGGAGGAGCTGCCGGAGGAGGTCACATCGGAGGAGGAAGAGGATTCGGTAGAGGAGATGACGCTCGAGGCGAGAGTCATTGCCGGAAAGATTCAGGAATTATGCGATGAGGAGCACCCATTACCAATCTGGGACGAGAAGAATAAGAGCTATCGTTCCTGTACATACAGAGATATTGTAATCCTGCTGCGGACGGCGAAGGATTATTCGGACACCTATCGGGAGGTGCTCATGGAGGCGGGGATTCCGGTCTATGCCGAGAGCGGCAAGGGATACTTTGACTCTGTGGAGGTCAAGAATATCCTGAATATGCTGTCGGTCATTGATAATGCCGGAGATGATATCGCGCTGACCGGAGTTCTCCGGAGTCCGTTGGTGGGACTGACCGAGGAGCAGCTGGCACTGCTTCGCTGTCAGTACCGGAAACAAAGTATGTGGACGGCTGTGCAGTTATATTGTCGGGAGTCTGCCATTGAAGAAGGTGATTTGACGCGTGACGACCGGCTTGCCGTACGAGCTGCTTTGCAGCTGTTTGTGGAGCGGGTACAGAGGTGGAAGGAGAAGAAGACCTATTGTACGATCCGGGAATTGATCTCATCAATTCTTCAGGAAACCGGCTATTATATCTATTTGACAGCCATGCCGCATGGTAATGTACGGCAGGCGAATGTGATGAAATTAATGGAAAAGGCAACTGCATACGAGATGACAAGCTACCGCGGTCTGTTTGATTTTCTGCGGTATATTGAGCGTGTCCGCGTGGCAGATCAGGACTTCGGGGAGGCGTCTGTATTAGGAAGTCATGAGAATCTCGTGCAGATTATGACGATTCATAAGAGTAAGGGCTTGGAATTCCCGGTCGTGATCTTGGGTGGCTGCGGCAAGCAGTTCAATGAGATGGATACCAGACAGCCGGTCTATGTGGATCCGGACGCCTATCTTGCGATCAATGATATGAATCTCGCTAAGCATTATTATGAGAAGACGGAAAAGAGAGAGTGCCTGAAGCGGCATATGATCGAAGAGAATCTTGCAGAGGAAATGCGGATCCTGTATGTTGCCATGACGCGTGCGCAAGAGAAATTGATCCTTGTGGGCAGCGTGAAGAAACGGATGGCGGACAAGGAGGAATACCGGATTCTTGCAGCCCGCGCCGGGCAGCCGAAACATAAGGCGCAGGAGACGGATATGCAGGCTCCAAAGCTTCGGGAATCAGGCGTATCGGCACCGGATAAGGAAGCAGAGCAGACGGAGGGAAGTACTGTTCCGGGGAAAATCGCCAAATCAAGACTGCTTAAATGCAAGTCCTATCTTGCATGGCTGATCGAGGGGATCCTGCATATACAGAACTGCAATAGTAAGCAGGATTGTATGGAGTACCGGATCATTACGCCGGATATGGTGGACTGGCAGGTGGTGAAGGAGATCGAGCGTTCTTATCAGGCAAGCGCCACATGGCAGGAGCGTGTGAGTCTACAGACAGATACACAGACCATGCAGGAGATTGCCGCTCGATTCGGGTGGCAGTATGCGCATGCAGCGGCGTCCACAAGAAAGGGCAAGCTGTCCGTCTCCGAGATCAAGAAAATGAGTCAGATCGTGGACGATACAGAGTTAGAGCCGGAGTATCCGGAGACAGCGTCCTCTTATATGCAAGCAAATATGGGGAGTTCCAAGACACTGCCGAAGCGAAGCACTATGTTGGATACAGTTAGCGGCGGTGCAGATTATGGTACATTGGTGCATTTGGTAATGGAGAAGCTTGCCTTTACGCAGATAGCGGGTACGGAAGATGTGGAGAAGGAATTGCAGCGTATGGTGGAGGCGGGAATCCTGACAGAAGAAGAACGCGGGAAGATTTCGGTAGAGAAGATTTATCGTATGGTCGATTCTTCACTTGGACGCCGCATGACGCAGGCAGACAGAGAAGGGTGCTTATATAAAGAGCAGCAATTTGTGATCGGTATGCCGATGAAGGAGGTCTATCCGGATACGGAGGAAGAAGATCTGGAATTAATACAGGGAATCATAGATGCTTACTTTGAAGAAGATGGTGACTATGTATTGATGGATTATAAGACAGACCGTGTCTCCAACGAGCGTGGCGCAGAGGAACTGATTCACAAGTATCATGCCCAGCTGGAATACTATAAGCGGACCTTGGAACAGCTGACCGGCAAGACGGTCAAAGAAGTCTATATCTATTCCTTTGCGCTGGACAAGGTGATTCCATTGTAGAAATGAGGTGCTATTTTTCAATAAATACTTGTTTCTTCTGATGACATGTAATAAAATTTGTTTATAGAAGGTATTCATCTGGTCCGGAGGATGTCATGGGGGATATGGTCCGGATCGAGGAGGATCCGGTCGGCGCAGGGGTGTGCCCGACCGACTTGGCAGGATTCCGCAGGAATCATGCTGATACATATAGTATGGAGGTGGTTACATGAACGTATTTACAACGGACAAGATTCGTAATGTGGTATTACTGGGGCATGGCGGCTGCGGTAAGTCTTCGCTTGCGGAAGCGATCGCTTATCTGGCAGGCCTGACGAAGCGTATGGGTACCATAGATGGCGGGAATACCATCAGTGATTACGACAAGGAAGAGATCAAGCGGAAAATTTCATTAAAGACGACTGTAATTCCGGTGCCATGGGAAGGGTATAAGATCAACCTTCTGGATACACCGGGATTTCCTGATTTTGTGGGTGAGACGGAGGAAGCGCTTTCGGTGGCAGATGCAGCGATCATCGTAGTCTCCGGTAAGAACGGGATTGAAGTCGGAACGAAGCGCGCATGGGAGCTGTGTGAGAAACGGAAGCTTCCGAGAATTGTCTTCGTAACGGAAATGGATGATGATAAGGCGAGCTTCCGTAAGATCGTTCAGGAGCTGCAGGATACATACGGAAAGCGGATCGCACCGTTCCATCTCCCAATTCGTGAGAATGAGCAGTTCGTTGGATATGTGAATGTCATTCAGCAGAAGGCGAAGCGTTGGAATAATCATGGTACGGTGGATAAGTTTGATGTGCCGGATTATTCGCAGGAGAATCTGTCGATCTGTCGGGACGTCCTGCTGGAGTCTGTGGCAGAGACCAGTGAGGAATTCATGGACCGCTATTTTGAAGGGGACGAATTCTCAGAGGATGAGATCCGTCAGGCACTTCGTGTGAATGTATGTGACGGCTCTATTGTTCCGGTGCTGATGGGATCGAATACCCTGGCAAGAGGAATGTATACGCTGATGGCAGATATCATCAAGTATCTTCCGAGTCCGGACCGCTGTAAGTGTGCAGGAATCAATACGACCAGCAATGAGGTGTTTGAGGCGGATTATGATTTCTCCAAGCCGAAGTCTGCCTATATATTCAAGACGATCGCCGATCCGTACATTGGCAAGTATTCCCTGATCAAGGTGAATTCCGGTGTACTGAAGTCCGATGATGTTCTGTATAATTATCATCGGGACGCAGATGAGAAATTAGGCAAGCTCTATACGATCTGCGGCAATAAGGTGGAAGAGGTGAAGGAGCTGCATGCCGGCGATATCGGAGCCTTGGCGAAGCTGAATGTCAGCCAGACTACAGATTCCTTATCGACAAGGAAGAATCCGGTCACGTATATTCGTGCCTCTATTTCGAAGCCGTATGTCTATCGGCAGTATAAGGCAAAGAAGAAGGGCGATGAGGATAAAATCTCTCAGGCACTTGCCAAGATGTTAATGGAGGATCTGACGCTTCGGCAGGAGAATGACAGTGCGAATGGACAGACCCTGCTCTATGGTATCAGCGGACAGCATTTGGAGGTCGTGCAGAATATTCTGGCTGAAAAATATAAGGTAGAGATTGAGCTTGCCAAGCCGAGAATCGCATTTAAGGAGACGATCACGAAGAAGGTAGATACCGAATTCAAGTATAAGAAGCAGTCCGGCGGTCATGGACAGTACGGACATGTCAAGATTACGATGGAGCCTTCCGGCGAAATGGAGACCCCGTATGTGTTTGAACAGACCGTTGTCGGCGGCGCTGTTCCGAAGAATTATTTCCCGGCGGTTGAGAAGGGCGTTGCGGAATCGGTATTGTCGGGACCGCTCGCGAAGTATCCGGTTACCGGTGTGAAGGTTGTTCTCTACGACGGAAGCTATCATACGGTGGATTCATCTGAAATGGCATTCAAGGTCGCAACGGAGCAGGCATTTAAGAAGGGCTTTATGGATGCCGGTCCGGTATTGCTGGAGCCGTATGCGAATCTGAAGGTGGTTGTCCCGGATGCTTATACCGGTGATGTTATGGGCGATCTGAATAAGCGGCGTGCGCGTGTGATCGGTATGAATCCGGAGGGAGAGGGATATCAGGAGATTTTAGCGGAGATCCCGTATCTGGAGTTGTATGAATATGATACCAGACTGAATTCCATGACCCGCGGAAGCGGTATATTCTCATACGAGTTTGTAAGATATGAACAGGCTCCACATGAGGTGGCGCAGAAAGAGATCGAGGCGGCTAAGGAGTAATATCATATATTGCTCAGCAGGAGCAGGGGCTGCTCCTGTTGTGCTTATGTTTTTTATACGACCGGTGGATATCGGATTGTTTTTGCATGACTGATCCTGAGGATTGGAACCGATTGGATTACGATTAACCGGTTGAGAATGAACAATAGAATTCGGAGGTTATGACATGGGCAGAGAACAGGAAGATATGGGGGATATTACATTATTAGGCAATCAAGGAGTGACATATCCGACGGATTATGCACCACAGGTGTTGGAGACATTTATCAATAAGCACCCGGATCATGATTATTTTGTGAAGTTCAATTGTCCGGAGTTCACAAGCCTGTGTCCGATCACGGGTCAGCCGGATTTTGCGACGATCACGATCTCTTATGTACCGGATGTGAAAATGGTAGAGAGTAAGTCGTTAAAGCTGTATCTGTTCAGCTTCCGTAACCACGGGGACTTCCATGAGGATTGTGTGAATATCATTATGGAGGATCTGATCCGGTTAATGGAACCAAAGTATATTGAGGTATGGGGAAAGTTCACGCCGCGCGGCGGAATCTCCATTGATCCGTATTGTAATTACGGGAAGCCGGGGAGCCGATGGGAAGAAGTGGCAAGGAAACGGCTGGAGGAGCATGATATGTATCCGGAGAAGGTGGATAACAGATAGGGACAGAAGGATGATCAACAGAAGATAATTAACAGAAGATAATTAACAGGAGATAAACAACAGATGATAATCAACAGAAGGATAATGGTTAGAGAGAGTGAAAGTATTAAACAGGGGAATTATATGAAAACACTCAAAAAAGTAAAAAAAGGAATCTGTTATCTGCTTACAATGCTCATGATCGGCATGCTCTGCACGGGCTGCATGAGTGATGATGATTTTTGGGATGATGACGAATATGAGGATTATGAATATGAGGATTATGAATATGAGGAATCGGCAGGACAGGGCGAGACGGTTCCGGTCTCTACGGATCGGGTGACCGCTTCCAATTCTCTGTTGTCTGTGGACGGCGAGAGCGGAACGATGACGATCACCAGACCGAAACGGGACACGGAGACTCCTATGGGTGAGAGCGGCACCTGGACCATCTTTGTCTATCTCTGCGGATCGGATCTGGAATCCGATGACGGTATGGCGTCCGATGATATCATGGAAATGCTATCCTCATCCGCAGGCGGCAACGTCCGTTTTGTTGTTGAGACCGGAGGCTCCGGCAGTTGGAATGATCCGAATGTTGACAGGAGCATGCTCCAACGATTTGTCATCGAGTATCAGGCGATGACAGAGGTATACAGTGAAGCTTCTCAAAATATGGGGGATACCGCGGTGCTTACCGATTTTCTCCGTTGGGGGATTCGGAATTATCCAGCAGAGCATATGGGAGTGATCTTCTGGAATCACGGGAGTGGCAGTATCAATGGCGTATGCTTTGATGAGTTGAATAACGACGATTCGCTGTCATTATTGGAGATCGACAGTGCCCTGTACAGTATCTATGACGAGATGACAGACCGGTTTGAATTTGTGGGATTTGACGCCTGTCTGATGGGAACGGTGGAGACGGCGAATGTACTCGCCAGCTACGCCAGATATATGTATGGTTCGGAGGAGACGGAGCCGGGTTCCGGATGGAATTATACGGAGATCGGCAATTATCTGGCAGAGAATCCGAATGCAAATGGAGAAGAGCTGGGGAAGGTTGTGTGCGACAGCTTTCTGGCTGATTGTAAGGCGCAAAATGATGATGATCTGACGACCTTATCCGTGATCGATCTGAACAAGGTGGATGATCTTCTGATCGCCTTTCATTCCTTTGCCAAGTCCATGTATGATGCGGGCGCGGATGCGGATACGCTTGCTTCCATGATCCGGGGGATCGAAGCTGCAGATAACTTCGGTGGCAATAACCGGTCCGAGGGATATACCAATATGGTGGATATGGGAGGCTTGATCCAGGCTTGTTCTTCCTATACAAGCGGTGCGTCGGAGGCGGCTGCGGCACTTGAACGCTCGATCTGCTATCAGGTGACGGGAGCCACGCACCGGGGCGCTTCCGGGCTTGCAATCTATTATCCGTTGGAATTACAGGGCTCTTCGGAATTATCGATTTTTGAAACGGTGAGTGTCAGCCCGTATTATCTGTCTTTTATTGACAGGCAGGATCTGGGAAGTATCTATGCTTCTGATGATTCCTACTATGATAATTCCTATGATGACGATTATGATGATGATGACGATTCCGACTATGGTGATTCGTATGATGATTCCCTGCCTGACTTCTTGTGGTATGATGATGACGATTGGTATAATGACAGTTATTGGTATGACGATGATCATTGCTGGAATTCCTATTGCGATTACGAATATGATGATTCCTGTGACTGCTATCGACGGAAGAGCGCGGATACCGATCACTGGAAATATGCGGATCAGTTCAAGCCTACCGGAGAGAGCCGGCTGATCACATTTGCGCAGAAACCGGCGTTGAATGCGGACGGTATCTATACATTTACACTGGATAAACGGGGGCTGGAGAATGCGGCGGCGGTCTATGCTTATGTATATGAGGTGTCCGGGGACGGAAAGGAACTGATCGAGATTGGTGAGACCTTCGATGTGATCGGAGACTGGTCAGATGGCGTCTTTGAGGACATGTTTGACGGGTATTGGCTGTCCCTTCCGGATGGACAGAATCTGGCAACCTATATTGTGGATTATGATGAGGACGCGATCATATATACCTCTCCGATCCTGCTGAACGGGCAAGAGACGAATCTTCGGTTAAGGCAGGATAATGACGGAACGGTGACGATTGAGGGCGCGTGGGACGGAATCGATGAGAATGGCGCCGCGTCGAAGAAGATCACCAAGCTGAAGGATGGAGATGTCATCATTCCATGCTACTACAGTCTGGATATGGATACATTCGAGGATCTGGAAGGCTGGCAGGGCGCCGAATATAAGGTGAACGGGACGCCGGAGATCCTGCTTGGGATGCTGGATGAAGCGGATTATTATTATTATGCGTTCTGTATTGATGATATTTATCACGATTATTATATGACGGAATTTGAAGAGTTTCATGTAGATGAACATGGTGATACCTGGTTTTATACAGAGTAACCCTGAATGACTCTTTCGTTGGTAAAGGGATTAATGATCATGTGTTATGACGAAGCGGTAACCTATCTGCTGGAGATTCCGAAGTTTGCGGGTAAGGCAGGTCATGAGAATCTAAGAGTGTATTTGCACAGACTGGAGGATCCGATCGTATCGGTTCCGGCGATCCACATTGCCGGAACGAATGGCAAAGGATCGGTCTGTGCTTTTCTTGCGTCGATCCTTGGCTGTGCCGGATACCGGGTGGGAATGTTCACCTCCCCGCATTTGATGAAGATCAATGAGCGGTTCCGGATTGGCGAAGAGCTGATCACGGATGATGAATTCCTGAATGTCTTTCGGAGGGTGAAGCAGGTTGTGGATCAGGGGATAGCGGGAGGACAGGAGCACCCGAATTTCTTTGAGTTCTTATTTCTGATGGCTGCCTGCTGGTACCGGGACAAGTGGCAGGAGGGGAAGGTGGATTATGTCATCTATGAGACCGGTCTCGGCGGAAGGCTGGATGCAACGAATGTGTTATCTCCTTGTCTGACGATCATCACTTCGATCGGCCTGGATCATATGCAGTATCTGGGAGATACGATAGCCGAGATCGCGGGAGAGAAGGCAGGGATCATGAAGAAGGGAGTTCCCTGCGTCTATCTGACCGAGCCTGATATGGCGGGGACTGTGATCGAGGAGAGGGCGCGCGAGATATCTGCGCCGTTGCTGCCTGTCGAACCGTCACAGATTATCATAGAGAATTGCGACAAGGATTGGATTGATTTTAGGTACCATTCCATGTATGATAGAACATGCACTTACCGTATCCGGAGTACCGCGCTGTATCAGACGGATAATGCGATGCTTGCGGTGATCGCGGCGGAATATCTGCTGTCCGGTGAAGCCGGCAGGAATGTGGCGGAAGACCGGATTCAGCAGTGGATCCGGCAAGGGCTTGCCACCATGTGCTGGCGCGGACGGATGGAAGAATTGCTGCCGGATTTCTATGTGGACGGCGCGCATAATGAACCGGCGATTCAGGCATTTTGCAATACGATTACCAGAATATACCGGGATAAATCCGTGATTCTCCTATTTGCAGTGTCTAGTGATAAGAGTTATAATAAGATGATCGGGATGCTGTGCAAGAGTCTTACACTTAAGGAAGTGATCGTAACGGCAATCTACGGAGCAAGAACAACGCCGGTATCAAGGGTGGCAGATCTATTTCGGACGTATATCGGAAGTGGTGACGAGATCGAAGACGGGGTGCCTGTCGGAGATGTGATGTTGACCGCTGACGGGGTGCCTGTCGGAGATGTGATGTTGACCGCTGACGGGCAGACTGTCGGAGATACGATGTTGACCGCTGACGGGCAGCAGAAAGATTTGCCGGCGATAACAATTAAGGAAGACTTGAAGGATGCGTACGAATATGCAAAAGAACAGCTTGCAGGAACGGAGGACTGCCGGGTCTTCTGCGTAGGCTCTTTGTATCTTGTGGGAAGCTTGATGGAGCTTCAGAACGAGGAAGCCGGCAATTCGATAATATGAAGTGACAAGCTGCAGTGTGAAATTGCAGTATGAAATTGAAGTGAGAAGCTGCAGTGCGAAATTGAAGTTAATATAGAATATAAAAGAGATAAATCAGGAGATATAGTATGATCAATTTTGATGAAGAAGTGAAGAAGTTCCAGCCGGCAGCGGATATGAGCCAGCTGGAAAAGAATATATATGAGAATGATTTTAACGATGTGGCAGATGTGCTGATCGAGGTTATGCGGCAGGCACAGCAGCCGGTCCAGCCACTTCAGTAGGATGTTGGATGGACGGAAGGATCGTTTTGTGGGATTGCTGAGCAGACAGTGATCAGAGATGATGATAGAGTGAGATACGTAATAATAGGTGATATAGAATGAATTGTTTACATTGTGGCGCACCGGTGCAGGAGAATGGGATCTGCAGCAGCTGTGGTCTGAATCAGTCCTATCTGGTAAGGGCATGGAATACGTCCCAGTATTACTATAATCAGGGACTTTCTGATGCGAAGATTCGGAATCTGACAGGTGCGGAGGAGGCACTAAAAGCGTCCTTGCGATATAACAAAGCGAATATCGATGCCAGAAATCTTCTGGGGCTTGTATATTATGAGACCGGACAGATATTTGAAGCGCTCGCGCAGTGGGTAATCAGCTCGAATTACGAGCCGGAACAGAACATTGCGACCCGGTATCTGGCAGTGGTTCAGGGAAATCAGAATAAGCTTGCGGCGTATGATCAGGCAGCTAAGAAGTATAATCTGACGCTTCATTATGTCAGACAGCATAATCATGATCTGGCGTTGATCCAGCTGAAGAAGGTGATCAGTGATAATCCGCATTTTATCAAGGCGTATCTGATCCTCGCGCTGATCTATCTGCAGGACGGCAATGTGGATAAGGCGAAGCGGGCGCTGCAGCGGGTATTGAAGATCGACAAATATAATAAGCAGGCGCAGTACTATCTGGATGAGATTGTAAAAAATGGTTCGAAATATGAAAACGGAACCTATAAGGACGCAGATTATTCCGATGATTTTCTGCGGGACGAGGAGGATGATCCGGATTCGGAGGAGGAGCTCGATGAAGAGGAATCCGCCCGCCGCAAGATCCGGGAGATCATTGAACGTGGCGCGGCAGCGGAGGATATTAATCCGGATTCCAATCTTGAGGTTGGCAGTTATCGCGAGATCAAATACGGCAAGCATAATGTTCTGTATTTGTTAGCGGGGCTTGCGATCGGTGTGATCGCGATGTTCCTTCTTATAATGCCTGCGAGCATACGGAGTGTGCAGAATCGGGATTTGGAATTAAAGTCTTCCTATAGCGCGGAATTATCCGGCAAGAATGTTCAGATCGCAGGTCTTCAGGAGGAGACCAGGCAGCTGGAGGATCAATTGGAAGCCTTGAAGGCAGAGTTAAACGAGGCTAAGGCGCTGGCAACGGAAAGCACCTTGGATGAAAGCCTGTTATCCGGTATTGAAAGCTACCTTAACGGTGATAAGGAAGCTGCCATTCAGGCACTTGGCAATATCGACCTTCAGTCAGAGGGTCTGACAGACAAGGCAAAGGAGTGTATTCAGGGCGTGATCGCCGGCTGTGAGGAAGAGCTTGGAGCGTATCGAAGCGCGGGGATCACCGCATTTACCGCCGAGAATTATGATGATGCAGTTGCGAATCTGTCCTTGTATTGTCATTTAAAACCGGACGATGTGGAAGCGCGTTATGATCTTGCCCAGGCTTATGAACGGAAGGGCGATATCCAGAGTGCCAATGATCTGTATGAGGATATCAATACCAGATTTCCGGATTCCGAATATACATCAACGATCTTTCAATGATCTTTCAATGATCATCAATCGAATAGTTATAAGAATACATAAGAGAAACTTGCATGATGTATGCAGGTTTCTTTTTTTATCATCAGAAGGGTGGATCTGCCCGGACAGAAGGTCAGAAGGAGGTTTCATATGGATTATGAGGTAAAAGCAAGTGATGATTTTTTATGGGTTCTGCTCCCGACGGAATTAGATCACTATCAGGCGGATCGAATCCGGCAGGAGGTTAAGGATGAGATGCGGGAGCATATCATCAAGTATATTGTTTTTGATTTCAAGCAGACAACGATGATGGACAGCTCCGGTATCGGTCTGATCACCGGACGGTATCGGGATGTGGCCTCACAGGGTGGACAAGTCTATGTCAGTCATGTGGATGATCACATGAAGAAGGTGCTGACGCTGTCCGGCCTGTACCGGATCGTGGTGCCTTGGGAGCATATCGTAAGCTCTGTCTGAACTTAAGAGATAGAAGGATTCTGTAATATCGGTCGTGAGAATTAAGGGATAACAGGAGGAGCAAAATGAGTATAACGAATGAATTAGTCGTTGAATTTCCGGCAATCGGAGAAAATGAGAGTCTGGCGCGGGTGATCGTATCGGTCTTTGTGGCGGGGCTGAACCCAACCATTGAGGAGCTTAGCGATCTGAAGGTGGCGGTATCGGAGGCGGTCACGAATGCAATCATTCATGGGTATGACAGTGAGAAATATCTGTATGATACAGGGAAACCAGAACAGGAGCAGGGAGCTGCCGGAAGGGATATTGCCAATCAGATCCGGCTTGCCATGTCGTTGGAGGGCAGAACGGTTACGGTCAGCGTGACAGATCATGGCTGCGGGATCGAGGATATTGATCGGGCGATGGAACCGCTCTATACAACGAAGCCGGATCAGGAGCGCTCCGGCATGGGCTTCTCATTTATGGAGGCCTTTACGAATGAATTGCAGGTATCGTCAACGCCCGGACAGGGAACGACAGTGATCATGAAAAAAGTGATAGGAGAATAGCATGGATCAAACCATTGAATTAATCAAGCGTGCGAAAGAGGGCGACCATGCGGCAAGAGATCAGGCGGCGAAGCTGAATCTGGGGCTTGTGTGGAGCGTGGCAAGACGATTTGCCGGACGCGGATATGAGCTGGAGGATCTGTATCAGATCGGCTGTATCGGGTTATTAAAGTGCATTGATAAATTCGAATTGTCCTATGATGTGAAATTCAGTACCTATGCGGTTCCCATGATCATGGGAGAGATCAAGCGGTTCCTTCGGGATGACGGCTTGCTGAAGGTCAGCAGGTCTTTAAAGGAAACGGCATACAAGGTCTACACGATGCGGGAGCAGATGACGAATGAACGTGGTGTAGAGCCGTCCTTAGAGGAGCTGGCGTCGGCCTTAGAGATTGATAAGGAGGATATTATTCTGGCCTTAGAGGCTAACAGTGAGGTGGAGTCCATATACAAGACGATCTATCAAAATGATGGTAATTCCATCTATCTGATCGATAAGCTGGAGAGCAGAGAGGACGAGAGTCAGAGGGCCGTCAACCAGATCGCGTTGGATGAGGTGATGGAGGGGCTCGATGAACAGGAGCGGAGGATCATCCGCATGCGGTATTATGAGGATAAGACACAGACGGAGATTGCCGGTGTGATCGGGATCTCGCAGGTGCAGGTATCACGGATCGAGAAACGCGTGCTTATGAAAATGCGGGAGCAGATGAATGCCTGACGATGTTCTTGCCATAGCGGAAGCAGATGAATACTTAACATTTTTCTTGTCATAGGCGGTACAGTGTGCTAGAATGTTACACGTTGCAAAGATGTACTCAGACAGGAAGAAGGATACGATTATGAAGATCGCAAGAGAAGATATACGAAATGTAGCTATTATCGCACACGTTGACCATGGCAAGACGACGCTCGTAGATGAATTGCTGAAGCAGAGCGGCGTGTTCCGTGAGAACCAGGAGGTTGCGGAGCGTGTGATGGATTCCAATGATATAGAACGGGAGCGTGGTATTACGATCCTGTCTAAGAATACAGCCGTTATGTACGGCAATACGAAGATCAATATCATCGATACTCCGGGACATGCGGATTTCGGCGGTGAGGTTGAGCGTGTACTGAAGATGGTGAATGGTGTCATTCTGGTGGTGGATGCCTTTGAAGGCGCTATGCCGCAGACGAAGTTCGTATTGAAGAAGGCGTTAGAGCTCAACTTAAGTGTGATCGTCTGTATCAACAAGATCGACCGGCCGGAAGCAAGACCGGAGGATGTTGTAGACGAAGTATTGGAGCTGCTGATGGATCTGGATGCCAGCGATGAACAGCTGGATTGTCCATTTATCTATGCTTCCGCTAAGACCGGTGTGGCAAGCACAGATCCGAATGAAGAAGGCACGGACATGAAGCCTTTATTCGATGCGATCTTAGAGCATATTCCGGCACCGGAGGGCGATCCGGAGGCACCGACGCAGGTGCTCATCAGTACGATCGATTATAATGAATATGTCGGCCGGATCGGCGTTGGTAAGGTGGACAACGGTTCCGTCAAGCTGAATCAGGAAGTGGTGGTTGTGAATCACCATGATCCGGACAAGCACCAGCGGGTGAAGATCGGTAAATTATATGAATTTGACGGCTTGAATAAGGTTGAAGTAACGGAGGCGCAGATCGGCTCCATTGTTGCCATTTCCGGTATTACGGATATTCATATCGGGGATACCCTGTGTTCGGTGGATGCACCGGATCCGATTCCATTTCAGAAGATTTCGGAGCCGACCATATCCATGCATTTCATGGTAAATGATTCTCCGCTCGCCGGAAAAGAGGGAAAGTTCGTTACCTCCCGCCATATCAGGGATCGTCTGTTCCGGGAATTGAATACGGACGTATCCCTGCGGGTGGAAGAGACGGATACCACGGAAAGCTTTAAGGTGTCCGGACGTGGAGAATTGCATTTGTCAGTCCTGATCGAGAATATGCGCCGGGAGGGCTATGAGTTCGCGGTCAGCAAGGCAGAGGTGATTTATAAGGAAGATGAAAATGGCAAGAAATTAGAGCCGATGGAGACGGCGATCATTGACGTTCCGGACGAATTCTCCGGTACGATCATTAATGCGCTGACCTCTCGTAAGGGTGAGCTGCAGGGAATGAACCCGATGTCGGACGGCAATGTGCGGCTTGAATTCAAGATCCCGTCCCGGGGACTGATCGGTTATCGTGGAGAATTCATGACTTCCACGAAGGGAACCGGTATCATGAATACGGTATTTGACGGATATGGACCATATAAGGGAGACATTCAGTATCGGAATCAGGGGTCGCTGATCGCGTATGAGAGCGGAACCAGTATTACTTACGGCCTGTTCAATGCGCAGGAGAGAGGCACCTTATTTATCGGACCGGGCGAGACGGTCTATGGCGGAATGGTAGTGGGACAGACAGGACGCACAGAGGATATTGAGGTAAATGTATGTAAGACCAAGCATCTGACCAATACCAGATCCTCCGGTTCGGATGACGCGCTCAAATTAGTTCCGCCAAGGATCTTAAGTCTGGAGCAGTGTCTGGAATTCATCGATACGGATGAACTGTTGGAGATCACGCCTAAGAGTCTGCGGATCCGGAAGAAGATCTTGGATCCGACACTTCGTATGCGGGCGAAACGGAACGCGCAAGGGTAGAAGATGAGTGTCTGATGAGAATGCTTAAGCAAGACGGCAAGAGTCTGAAATAAGACGGAAGACCGGTAAGACGTGGAATAACCTTGGCAGGACAATGGATATAAGAGAAACGAGGAAATAGTATGTCAGATTATATTGTTCGAGGTACGGCAGCAGGGGATCAGGTACGGTTCTTTGCGGCATATACAAGAGATATGGTAGAGGAGGCACGCCGGATCCATAATACCAGCCCGGTGGCTACGGCTGCGCTGGGACGGTTGCTGACGGCCGGAGCCATGATGGGTGCCATGAGTAAGAATGAAACGGATCTTACCACCCTGCAGATCAAGTGCAATGGCCCGATCGAGGGACTTCTGGTAACGGCGGATGGATCGGCGAATGTCAAGGGATATGTGACGAATCCGAATGTGATCCTTCCCGCGAATGATAAGGGCAAGCTGGATGTGGCGAAAGCACTGGATCTGGGCGTGCTAAGCGTGATCAAGGATCTGGGACTAAAAGAGCCTTATATCGGACAGACACATCTCGTATCCGGAGAGATTGCGGAGGATCTGACCTATTATTTTGCGACCAGTGAGCAGGTTCCAAGCTCTGTGGCACTAGGGGTTCTGATGGAGAAGAATAATACTGTGAAGCAGGCAGGCGGGTTCATCATTCAGCTGATGCCGTTTGCGGAGGATGCGCTGATCACGGTCTTAGAGGAACGGCTGCAGCATTATACGTCCATTACGACATTGTTAGATCAGGGCAGGACGCCGGAGGATATGATCCGGGAACTGTTTGAAGGCTATGATGTGCAGATCATGGATACGATCCCGACGAAGTATCAATGCGACTGTTCGAGAGAACGGGTATCCCGCGCGGTCATGAGTGTCGGGAAAGCGGAATTAGAGGATATGATCCGAGAAGGGAAACCGATAGAAGTGAATTGTCATTTCTGCGGGAAGCATTATGTCTTTGAGACAGAAGAATTACAGGGAATGCTTGATGAGCAAGAAGGGTAAGGACAGGGAATATTATTTTCCTTGTTCCCTGGCAACAACGACGATCCGGCTGCTGGTATCAGTGGCCGGTTTTTGTGTATAATCATCAAAAGCGTTGATATAGACAAGTCCTGCCTGTTCTAAGAGGCTCTTGATCTGGGACAGATCATATCCGCGCTGTGTATGGTATTCCTGATACCGGCGATAGTAGGAATCCGGTAAGGAATCGGAAGCATCTACCGTAATGAAAAGGTTCAGCTCGTATTCATTGATCCCGGTTTCCGGATCATAATAATTATCCCAGATATAACTGATATCCTCTCTGCTCTCGGCAAAGGTGGAATCTCCAAGGATCTGTTCATAATAATAGGTAGTATGGAAATCAAAGATGAATAATCCCTTCGGATCCAGATAGTTGTTGACAAGCTTGAATACCTCTGCGAGTATGTCCGGCTCTGTAATATAATTCACGCAGTCACAATAGCTGATGATGGCTCTCACGGTTCCGTACAGCTCGAATTCCTCCATGCTCTGCTGCAGATAGAGAATATCATGTCCGGACTGTGCCTTCTTGTCCATGGCAATCTCTAACATATCGGCCGAATGATCGATACCGATCATGTCATAGCCCTTATCTGCAAGAAGCTCTGTCATAGTTCCGGTGCCGCAGCCGAGATCGGCGATCAGGCCGTCTGTGAGCTGATACTCCGATAAGAGCGCATGGATCCGGTCTGCTCCCTGTTCATAAGGAACATTATCCATACATTCATCATATACTTGTGCGAATACGGAATAAGCGTCCATGGCAGCTCCTGATTTCTTGATTATCTGAGGATTATAACCACATCATGCAGATGAGGGAATCCGTTACTCATTATAATGGTTGGACCGAATATGTGTCAATTGAAAACTCGGTGTTTTGTTTGGAGGTTATGTCTGGAGCAGGGTGTGTGTGCCGGAATACCGGAGAAGCTTTTGCTGTGATAGCGATAGATCGTGCAAAAACCTGGTTGTTCTGAATACTGAAATGTAGTATAGTAATAGCGGATTTGTAACAGGGAGAGAATTGACGGTATGTCTGAAATCATGACGGAGAATACAGAAGTGAATAAGGAAACGGTACCGACAGCGCCCGTGGACGAACAGGGGGGCGGGCAGAAGGAAAGTTCCAAGCCAGTTCCTGCGGACGAATCAGAAAAAAAGGATGATTCGAAGGCAGCGGCTGCGGATGAACAAGAGCAGAAGAAGTCGTATAAAGCAAGAAGAAAGTCTCGCAAGTTGTTCTGGCTGGTGCTGAAAAATACCCTGGTGTTTTGGTTCCCGGCCATTGTCCTGCTAGCTGTGATCGTGTTTTTTACATGGAAATATCCAATCGTCTATCGGAATATCAGCCGCAATGTTCAGAGTCTGGACGAGATGCAGCAGTGGTATGATGAGAAGTGCTATAATGTGGTCTATCATGCCATTAACCTGAAATATACCGGTTATGATTATTATGAAAATGATAAGCTTACGGGTTCTTATTATTATACCTTTGAGGGAGATCGATGCCTATTTATTCTGGTTAAGACGAAGAATCCGGCTCCGGAGCTGATCGCAGCGAAGATACATGGGCGGATGTTGAAGGATTCTGCACATACGGAGGCGGTATTGGATCAGTTTGCTTCGGATGTGGGAATGGATCAGAGTACGTTCTTTCAGGTGGTGTATCCGCTGGTAGTGAGTGAGGTTGATTATTCCTGGACACAGACGATATTGATCTGGCTTCTGGTTATATTCCCGGGAATTCTGGGTGTGATTACTTTGGTCTTAGGTATTGAATGGATCATAAGGCCGTACCAGCATCCGAATCTTAAGAAGCTGGACGAGTATGGGGATCGGAAGGCGGTATATAATGAGATCAACAGTCAGTTGAATCGGGAACATGTGCTGCATCAGGATCATTACTATTTTACAGATGATTATCTGATCTTGAATCGATTTGGCGCGCTTGATTTTGTACGGATCGACAGAGTCCGTTATATCTCCAAGCATGCGTGGAAGGATAAGAAGAAGCATCAAAAATACAGACTGATCATGTCGGATGATCAAAAGACTTATTTTGAACGGGATTTTAGATCGGAAGAAGTGGCAGATTCCATTCTGAAGGAAATGGTTACAAGGAATGCCCAAATTGATGACCGTACGATTCATGTATTCAATATTCCGGCTTCAGAAGCGGAGGCCGCGCAAATCGAAGCAGCTGAAACCAAGGTGCTTACGGCAGATAACACCGGACTACCTGAAGAGACAGTCGGGCTTCAGGCAGGTACCGCCGTGCATACAGCAGAGACCGCCGAACTTCAGGCAGGTACCTCCGTACATGCAGCAGAGACCGCTGGATTTCAAGCAGTTACCGCCGGGCTTCATGCAGAAGAGGGACTTGCTTCCGACAGAAGCGAACAAGATACAGAATCTCCGATCGGAATTGATGATGCAGAAGAGCTTAAGATCTATAAGGTTCGAAGACGACTGCGGAAGAAGGAAGAGGAGGCAGATCAGGTTAAGATCTATAAGGTCCGCCACAGACTTCGTCGGGATAAGGATAAGCATAATGAATAAACATGCGAACATGATTCCGATAAAAATACCGTAGATCCAGAAGTGGATCTACGGTATTCTTCGTTCGTCTGTCATATCGTTGGATGTGTTATCCATTCCCGTTCGGTTCAAGCTTTAGACGCCATCCAAAGCAGCCTCTTCTGCAAGTGCATCCTCATCCTCGGATACATCGGATAAGCCTTCGTATTCGTATTCTTCCGGAATGGCTTCTTCAACTGCATCCTTGATGTCACTTGCCTTTTCTGAAACGGTTTCCTTGATCTCTTCTGCCTTGTCCTTTGTGGTGTCTGCAGCGTCCTCTGCCTTATCCTTAGCGGTTTCTTTGACATCCTTTGCCTTTTGGGTAACGGTTTCCTTGATTTCCTTCGCCTTGTCAACGACAGCATCCTTTAATTCAACAGCCTTTTCTTTGATGGAGGAGGAATCCTCATCAGAATTGATCGTGATGGAGGTATAGCCGCGGGAGGATGAATCTTCGGAATCCAGTTCATCAAAGAATTCGGAATCATCAAAATCATCCTCGTTCTTATTCTTCTGTAACTTATCGGTTACAAAGTTCTTAGCACTGTTCACCTTGCCCTTAACATCATTTTTTTCAGCAAATTCTTTGATTTTATCCCTATACACGTAACATGCGGCTCCGACAGCAGCGATTCCGGCAGCAAAAGCGACAACCTTGATAATTGTTCCTGACTTCTTACTCATGATAGCTTCTCCTTCTCTTATTTATTCACTTCATATGGAAGTATTTACATACTTGATATTCTAATACGTTTTTGGTGAAAAAGCAATCTTTTTAAGTTGCCTGACGTTCCTTTCTGAAGCAAGGAGTATCATGCGTTTTTAAGAGCCCCGGACATTCAGTATTAGATAATATGTCGTGAAGGGATTAAAATAAATATAGAGTAGTTCTCCATGTGGTTGACATTGCATGACATATCGGATTCATGGTATACTCTGACTATGAGCAAAGAAGAAAAGAAACCTCAAATGAATAAAAGCCTTACGATCATTCTGGCGGTATCGGTATTCTGTTTGATCGGTATCATCGTCTATGCATCAAATTGGGAAATGGTAGCCGCTACCAATTGGAGTGAACGAATTGGCGAGCGGCTGGATCTGCTGTCCGGTTGGGTACAGGTTCAGGAAGAACAGAAGGCAGCTGCCGGTGAAGATCCGGCAGACTGGCCGGTCTATACGGCGGACATTGCCTATATGTCCCGTTCATTTCCGGCTATCATGAAGATCGCGGATGCGGATGGGGATTATCTGGATGTTCCGTTGATCAGTCAGTCGGATGTCGGCTATCAGACGGGCTGCGAACTGGTCAGCGCGGCGATGGTGCTTCAGTTTTATGGAATGGAGATAACGCCTGCAGATATTTATGAGGTGATCGATAAGCGAAGTAAATATATGGTGAACGACAGATACGGGATCCATCCGAATGAATTCTTTATTGGCGATCCAAGGAGTGCGCAGGCGTTTGGCTGTTATGTCAGTCCGCTTACCCGGGCAATGAACCGCCTGGTCGATGAGTCCCTGCTGGCAGTGAATGTCACGGGTTCCGATCTTTCTTTTTTAACGGATACGTATATTAAGAATGATATTCCGGTCGTGATCTGGGCAACGATCAATATGTCGGAGCCGAAGGACGGGGCCAGCTGGCAGCTGGAAAATGGCTCTACATTTACCTGGATTGCCGGCGAGCATTGCCTGGTGCTTGTTGGAGAGGATTCGGATTACTATTATTTTAATGATCCGAATCATGCAGGGGAAGTGGTAGGATATGAGAAGGCGATCGTGGAAGAACGGTATGAAGCGCTTGGAAAACAGGCTATGATACTATCGAGATGATGTCTGTGCCATGAGTGTGATTACAGAGGATCATTAGCGGACAACATTCAGATAGGAGAAAAGATAGGAACCATTTGTGAATGAGCTTGTGTTCAAATGGATGAATCATATAGGTAATCAAATGGAGCGATGAATTCGATGGAAGTAAAGAAAGATAGGGAAAATGTGAACTCTGCAGAATATACGGATAATCCTCGTCTCCGGATCGTAGAGGCGTGCAGGACAGAGCTGAAGCAGCTGCAGGAAGACTACGCGGGGATGGAACACAGATATAACCGGATCAGTCTTGCCAGATTGGCTGCTTTTCTGATCGTTACGGCCGGAATTGTTCTACTGTTCTTCCGGCTGTGGTGGGCTGTGATCCTGGCGGCGTGCGGGACTATTTTATTTGTGTGGCTGGTGATCCTTCATAGCCGCTTAGAGCGTGAGCAGCAGCTTCAAGCGAACCGGATGGAAGTGCTTGGGGAGTGGATCGCGAAAGGAATCAATGATTGGGAGCATATGTCAGAGGACGGAAGCCGGTATCTGGCAGAGGATAACTACGTTGCCAAGGATCTGGATCTGTTAGGTCCGCATTCTCTGTATCAGATGATCTGTACTGCTCATACGGAAGCCGGCAAAGATTGTCTTGCCGATGTGATCCTTCGGGCAGAACGGGCAGAGATTCCGGAGGATGCGATCAGGAAACGGCAGGAGGCTATACGGGAGCTTACCTCACATCGTGATTTTCGGCTGCGTTATGAAACCTTGTCAATGGAGCAGGATGTGCTGCAGAAGGATAAGCGTCAGGTGCAGACACGTTTGTCGCCGGAACAGGACGTGCTGCAGAAGGATACGCGGCAGGTGCAGGAGTATTCAGATTCGGATGGGACCGGACAGACAGCTCCAATCTCAGATCCTGATGATGATCAGGCAGTCTCTAAGGGTGTGGTCGCACTTGCTTTTCTGGTTCCCATTCTACTGGTGATCAGCATGATCGGCGCAGGTATTTCCTTGTGGCAGCCCTATTGGATATTGGTCGTTTATTTTGCAGGTCTGTTCGTATCATTTATCCTGTCCGGATATTGCAGTCAGTATATGGAGCCGGTCTTTGGAAGACAGAGACAGCTGCGTTCCAGCCTATCCCTTATGGAATTGGTAGTGGCGGAGAAGTTCGAATCCTCCCTGCTTACAGAGCTTAAGACCAAGCTTCAGAATGGGTCGGAGCATAGTGCCATGCAGGGCATGAAGCGGTTGGAACGTTTGATGTCGATCTATCATCTGCGGCATAATCCGATCGTGCATTTCCTGTTGAGCGGAATCTGTCTATATGATATCCATCTGGCATGCGCCGCAGTGCGTTGGAGAAGGACCTATGAACACCGGATCCGGAATGTCATGCAGGCATTGGCAGAGATGGAAATGCTGAACAGCTTTGCATTATTTGCCGAATATCAGGAATGCAGCTATCCGGTGATCCGATATGACAGCGCGCTTCCGGAGCTCATTATGAAGAATGGATATCACCCATTTCTGATCTGCGACCGGCCGGTTAAGAACAGTATTCATCTGCATGCGTCGCCGCGAGTGATCACGGGCTCGAATATGTCCGGCAAAACCACATTTCTTCGGACCATCGGCATGAATGTGATCCTGGCTTATGCGGGCGCGCCGGTCTGCGCGGAGGAGATGGAGCTTAGCCGGATGCGGCTGTATACCTCTATGCGTGTCATGGATGATGTGAATCACGGTATTTCAACCTTCTATGCGGAGATCTTAAGAATTAAGGAAATGGTGGAATACGGGGAACAGAACGCACCAATGCTCTGTCTGATCGATGAGATCTTTAAGGGAACGAATTCGGCGGACCGGATCGTGGGGGCAGAGGCTGTGATCCGTAAGCTGACCAAGCCTTCGATCCTGTCTGTCATATCCACCCACGACTTTGAATTGTGTGAGCTGGCGGAGAATTATCATTTTGAAGAATTCTATGATGAAGAAGGGATCCATTTTGATTATCTGTTGAAGGAAGGCAGGTGCCGGACGACCAATGCGCTATATTTACTAAAATTAGCCGGGTTAAACTGAGGATTTCTACGGGTTTTTTTGGTGAAACCCTACAATTCCCATTTTTTATTAGTCAATATGCACAAAAATGATTGGATAAAATCAACGAAATGACCATCATTCATTATTGAACAAATCATATTTTTGTGCTAATATCTCTAATAGACGGGTCATATTTATACAATATGCCATATAATAATTGTATCATATACAATGGACTATGATAAGTCAGGAGGGAAAGTAATATGATGTTACCAGCAAACATAACTTCATCACAGGAGAACAGTGTTCTTTCCATTGCTGCGTCCGGTAATAAGGGGTTATTGATCCGGTTCTTGAATGAGCAGGTGGAAGACGGGTTCTACACACTGGTAATTGATTATCTGAAGGACAGTAACTTTGATCTGTCCGGCATGATGGTGGATGAAGAGGTTAAGAGTCAGTGTGTGAAGCTGTATGAATTGGCAACCTTTGTTGATGAGCAGATCAAGACACCGGGTAAATATGAGATCGAGGAGTGGATCGAGCCGTTATTCAAATTCGTATATGGCGATATTGATCCGGATGATGTGGATACCGTGATCAGTACCACCGGTTTATATCGGTATAGCATATGGCTGCTTTATCTGTATCAGACAGAGCGTTTTCCAACTTCCATGAAGCTGATCGGTGAGCGGATCGCGCCACTTTTGATCAATACCTATTATCAGATTCAGGAAACGGATGAGCGTCCGAAGAATTTCGATAAAGCAGTTATGGGATATATGGATCTTGTAAATGTGGTTCTGGAAATGAACATTCCGGCTAATGTTGCAAGATCGGATGCGTTCCTCAACAATCTTGAGGTTCTGTATGATTATTTCGTAGAGGATGACAATGTAGGGAATGATTACAAGATCCAGTTCAGTATCGGTCTGTTTAATTCCTTTATCCGCAACAAGAACTATGATAAGGCATTTGAGTTCTATGCATTGAATGCGGAGCATATTCCGGTAGATAATTTAAATGTATATGATAGCTTTAAGGAACTGATTCGGAACTGCCAGAGTACACAGTATGCAAATGTGTTGAGCAGAGCGGTTGTCAGTGCGATCTCTAAGCAGGATATCTATAATCGGAGAATTGATTCTCTGGTGGCTGAGGTTGCTTCCTTCTTAAAGAAGGTATGCAAATATGTAGAGGATGAACCGGAGATGAAGCGGAATATGCAGATTCTCGGTGTCGGCGCAGGCTTAAGTGATAAGAGCAATGTCTTTGAAGGTCTGTTTGAGTACAATCTGGTATTCCATGAGTGTGGAATCAAAGCGCTGATCAATCAGGATTTCTCCAGTCATTCGTGGGAAGAGAAGTACGAGATCTTAGAGATGTTATATACGACTTTGAATGTTGTCTTTGATGGATACAGTGTATATGAGCTTTCCAATAAGATCGAGCATCAGTATGTAGAGCTTACCTGGATCGGTAATTATGTAAATGGTAATCCGTCCATGCTGAAATCTCTGTTCAGTATCAAGGAGAAGATCAAGGCATTCAAGATCCGTAAGAATTCTATTATCGAGAAGAGCAAGGTAAATCATGAGATCAAGCAGATGTTGGAGGATCGCCAGAAGCATCTGGTATTCATGACAGCAGATGACATGATTGCAAATGGATTGAACGATCCGAATAAGTATATCATCAGTAACAGCTATGATGAAGGCAAGGCAGAGAAGATGCTGCATAAGACCTTCGGCGAGATCGCACTTCCGGTTCGCTATAAGAAGAATGCTCCGGCTCAGAAGACGGGCTTGTTCGGTAAGTCTTCTTCTGCAACCGATGAGAATCTGGCACATTTACTGAATAATACGACGATCCGCGACATGCTATTGAAGAGTGAATGGTTATGGAATCAGTACGAAGAGAAGGGTAAGGATGCACAGTCGCCGGAGGAGGTAACCTACAGCGTTGCCTGTCTTGTGAAGGCAGTAGAGGTATATGTCAGCCGGAATACCGCAGGTGCACCGAAGCCGGTTGAGAAGCCGAATAAGCGGGTTATCATTACCAAGACCGGTAAGGTAATTGAGTTATCTGATGAATCCGATAATCCGACACCGGTAGCTGCACAGCCGCAGGGACCGACGATCGTTGATTTCATTAATAATATTGAGAATTCCTTGAAGGATTCCGGTGAAGAGAATGTGCAGTATGTGAAGGCATATCTTGGTGACTGGGTAGATTATCTGATGGATAATAAGTTCGATAAGGATATCATGTTAGAGAACTATGAAGCAGAGGAGCTTCGCAATAAGACATGGCAGGTACTTAAGAAGTTAAGCTATGATATGCTGCCGCTCCGTTAATATGTAAATAGTTGAATCACATAAAACCCAAAAGAAGGCACATCGGTGATATGATGTGCCTTCACCATTGTTTATTTGTTATAATACTTCTCCGCTGATAAGCCATGGAGATGGCTGGGTTACGAATACATTCTTGCTGTCCAGCTTGGATACTGTGATCTGTAGTACTTCCATATTCTGAATGTTGTATTTTAGGAAGAGTTCTTTAATTCCTGCTAAGATATCTAATTCCAATGTATAGATGACGAACTGCATCTTAGGATTAACCGCCAGCAGATTCTCGATATCCTTTTCCAGATTCTTGGTTGCCACGATGAAGGCAAGTCTTGGAGTTGGAAGTGAGGATACGGACGATGGAGATAGATCAGGAATGATCTCAACATTATGAACACCGAATTTCTCAACATTGGCTTCCATTGCCATCTGGGACCCCTTGTCTCCCTCGACTGCAATAATGGTTCCTTCACTGGCTACGATTGCAGCCTCAATCGCGATACTTTCTCCGCTGACAATACAGATCACATCCTGTGCATCAACATGCAGCAGACTCATGATTACGGCGCGGATCTCGCTGCCAACATAATGGATTGGTCCGCGGCTGAAGTTCTCATTTTTAATTCCAATCTTATAGGATTCTCTGGTATTTTCGTTCAAGATAAAGAAGACGGTCGGCTCCTTGATCTCGGTTCCGATCATGTCCTTGATCTTGGCGGTCTTGATCTGATCGGTCGGATCGATGCCGGTTCCATACCATACATCGCACTCGCCAAGTCCGGCTTCCCAGATCTCATAGCACAGATTCGGGTGACTGGCATCTGCAAAGATGACTACCCGTTTATGCGATTCAATGGATGGGATTACATTTTTCTTCTTCTGACAGATATTTAACAGCTTGAGCTTCTCGGGACTGACATCCATCATCTCCGCGAAATGTCCGGTCCAGGCCAGCATTGCCGCATTATTATATACATTTTCTGTCCCCATACTATACACCCCTTCTCTTATATTAGTCGTATGCTCAATGTCCTGCCTGATATACAAAGCAGATTATATATAGTATAGCACATCTTATATCGTATCGCACGGATTATTTATCAGAATCTGAGGTGTAATGCATAATCGATGACCTTTTACTATGCAAATGAATTGGTTTGTGCTATACTTGAGCCATTGTATTTTAAGTTCTGTGTATGGAGACAGCGGGATTGCCGGAATTCGCAGGCGGAAATCCCCGGACAGAAACGGATGCTGCAGCATAAAGGAGAACAGATTCTATGACCAGGGAACAGTTACATCATTTGATCGATAACCGAATTGTAATATTAGACGGTGCCACCGGAACCAATCTTCTTGCGGCAGGAATGCCGATCGGAGTATGCCCGGAGCAGTGGATCTTAGAGCACCCGGATGTTATGGTGGAGCTTCAGACTTCGTATCTGGAAGCCGGAAGTCACATCATCTATGCGCCGACATTTACTGCCAGCCGTATCAAATTAGCGGAATATGGGCTGGAGGATCGGATCGCTGCGATGAACCGCGGACTTGTGGAGATCTCTAAGCGCGCGGTTGCGAAGGCGGGACATCGGGGATATATCGCCGGTGATATCACACTGACCGGTAAGCAGCTGGCACCAATGGGGAATCTGCAATTTGAAGAATTAGTGGATGTGTATAAGGAACAGCTCGGGTACATTGTGGAGGCGGGCGTGGATCTGATCGTTGTAGAGACGATGATGAGCCTTGCCGAGACAAGGGCGGCCGTGATCGCTGTCAAAGAGACCTGTGATCTTCCGATTATTGTAACCATGACCTTTAATGAAGATGGAAGAACGCTGTACGGAACGGACCCGCAGACTGCGGTTAATGTGCTGCAGAGTCTTGGCGTGGATGCGGTCGGTGCAAATTGTTCTACCGGACCGTCTGAAATGTGTGAAGTGATCGCAGCTATGAAATCGGTAGCGAATATTCCGGTCATTGCCAAGCCGAATGCGGGTATGCCGGAGCTGATCGATGGGGAGACAGTCTATACCATGACGCCGGAGGAATTCGCTGACGCCGGACTGAAGCTGGTGGAAGCAGGCGCGGGGATCCTGGGCGGCTGCTGCGGAACGACACCGAAGCATATAGCGGCATTATCAAGAGTGATCAAATCCATGGAACCACCGGTGATCGATCAGACGCACCGACGCCTGTTATCGTCAGAACGCCGGACGGTAGAGCTTGATATTAACGGTCCATTTCTTGTGGTCGGAGAACGGATCAATCCGACCGGTAAGAAGAAGCTGCAGGCGGAGCTTCGCGAAGGCAGTCTTGACATGGTCCTGGATATGGCGGAGAGTCAGGAAGAGCTCGGGGCAAGCGTTCTGGATATCAATGTCGGTATGAACGGAATCGATGAGAAGGATATGATGCTGAAGGTGGTCAGTCAGGTCAGCAATGCCGTGAATGTACCGTTATGTATTGATTCGAGTCATGTAGATATTATAGAAGCAGCGCTTCGGATCTATCCGGGGCGTGCACTGATCAATTCCATATCCATGGAGCATCCGAAGGTGGATGAATTACTTCCGATCGCGAAGAAATACGGCGCGATGTTCATTCTGCTTCCGTTATCCGATGAAGGACTTCCGAAATCCATGGAAGAGAAGCATTCCATTATTCTGGAATTAATGAATCGTGCATTGGAAATGGGATTTGTAAAAGAGGATATTGTGGTGGATGGTCTTGTGGCAACGGTCGGTGCCAATAAAAATGCGGCATTGGAGACCTTGCAGACCATTGCCTATTGTAAGCAGGAGCTTTCCCTTGCGACGATCTGCGGATTGTCCAATATTTCATTTGGACTTCCGGAGCGGATCAATGTGAATACCGCATTTTTAACGATGGCGATTGCAAATGGCCTGACGATGGCGATTGCGAATCCGTCTCAGTCTATGTTGATCAATGCAGCGTATGCGTCGGATCTGCTCTTAAATAAGCAGGAGGCGGATGTACGCTATATCCATCAGGTGACAGAGCATCCGACGGTTGTAGGTGCTCCGGCTGCTTCCGGGAATGGAAGCACTTTGGGAGCGGCAGGTACGGGAACCGGTGCTACAGGAACCTTATCTGATGATAAGAAGGATGCGGTTCAGCCGGTCTATGAAGCGGTCATGAAGGGAAATAAGGATAAGATCGTCGGACGTGTACAGAAGATGCTGGAGCAGGGGGCGGTGCCGGAGGATATCATTAACGGTCAGCTGATTCCTGCGATCAATGATGTCGGCGAATTGTTTAATTCTAAGAAATACTTTCTTCCACAGCTGATCGCAAGCGCAGAGGCGATGGAGACGGCGATACAGTATCTGGAACCGATGCTTACAAAGAAGAATAACGGAGAGGAGATGCCGACGATCGTGATCGCCACGGTGGAGGGCGATATTCATGATATCGGCAAGAATCTGGTTGCGTTAATGCTCCGTAACTACGGATACCGCGTTCTGGATCTCGGCAAGGATGTTCCGAAGGAGGAGATCGTGGAGACCGCGGAGAAAGAGCAGGCGGCAATCATTGCCCTGTCTGCTCTGATGACGACTACCATGATGCGGATGAAGGACGTGGTGGAGTACGCCAAGGAGAAGAAGAGCCAAGCCAAGGTGATGATCGGAGGCGCGGTAATCACACAGAGCTTTGCGGATGAGATCGGCGCTGACGGATTCTCGAAGGATGCGGCAGAGGCAGTGAAGGAAGCCGGACGGCTGTGCGGGTTGTCATAGACAGAGGAAGGTTATGATCGGCGTGGCGTTATGCAAAGTGGATTCCTGCCCTGGGTTGATAACTGACGGCTTGCCATAGACACGGAAAACATTGACACAGACGTTAATAATTGCTACAATAGTTTGCGTGAATTTGTATGTATCCGGAACGTGCCGGAACCGATGACCGGGGGTTGTCGGATGGATTGAATGGTAAGAGTTTCTGGTGCATGGCTACTAAGAATAGGAAAAGGTGGTACAGGATATGAAAAAGCGTATTTTATCCCTTTTAGTTGTGAACTCATCCGGTGTGCTTTCCCGGGTGTCCGGTATGTTCAGCCGGAGAGGTTATAATATTGATAGTCTTACAGTAGGAGTGACGGAGGATCCGAAGTACTCCCGCATGACTGTTGTTGTAAGCGGAGATGACCGCACCCTGGATCAGATCGAGAAGCAGTTATATAAGCTGGAGGATGTATTACAGGTAACAGAGCTGGAGGATGGCGTGTCTGTATGCAGAGAGTTGGTTCTGATCCGCGTAAAGGCCGATAAGACCGAAAAGCAGCAGATTATTGCGGTTGCACATGAATTCCGCGCAAATATCGTTGATGTTGCGAAGGAATCCTTAATGATCGAGTTGACCGGTAATATGAATAAGGTCAATGCATTCTTAAGTCTGTTGGATGGATTCGAGGTTATGGCGGTCGTACGTACCGGTGTTACGGGACTGATGCGTGGGAATTATTCGGAAGAATAACGGATGAATGAATCGCGGAGGATTTGGTCTGAAACAGGACCGGGAAGGCGGATGAACAGATAAGATGATAATGTAGGGAAGAGCCTGCGTTACTATATATTAAATGATTTAGGAGGCGTCACAAAGATGGCAGAAGCAAAGATTTATTATCAGGAAGATTGTAACTTATCCTTACTGGATGGCAAGACGATCGCAGTCATTGGCTACGGTAGTCAGGGACATGCACATGCACTGAATGCAAAGGAATCAGGCTGTCATGTAATCATTGGTCTGTATGAGGGCAGCAAGTCATGGGCAAAGGCAGAGGCTCAGGGCTTTGAGGTATATACCACAGCAGAGGCTGCCAAGAAGGCAGATATCATCATGATTCTGATCAATGATGAGCTGCAGGCTGATATGTATAAGAAGGATATCGAGCCAAACTTAGAAGCAGGTAATATGCTGATGTTCGCTCATGGTTTCAACATTCATTTTGGATGTATCGTACCTCCGAAGGATGTAGATGTTACTATGATCGCACCGAAGGCTCCGGGCCACACCGTACGTTCCGAGTATCAGGCAGGTAAGGGTACTCCTTGTCTGGTTGCTGTATATCAGGATGCAACCGGTAAGGCTAAGGATCTTGCACTTGCTTACTCACTTGCAATCGGTGGAGCAAGAGCAGGGGTATTAGAGACTACCTTCCGTACAGAGACAGAGACAGATCTCTTTGGTGAGCAGGCAGTTCTTTGCGGCGGCGTATGTGCATTAATGCAGGCTGGTTTTGAGACTCTGGTTGAGGCAGGTTATGATCCGAGAAATGCTTACTTCGAGTGTATCCATGAGATGAAGCTGATCGTTGATCTGATCTATCAGTCAGGCTTCGAAGGCATGCGGTACTCTATTTCCAATACGGCAGAATATGGTGATTACATTACCGGACCGAAGATCATTACAGAGGATACCAAGAAGGCAATGAAGCAGATCCTTGCTGATATTCAGGATGGTTCCTTTGCAAAGGAATTCTTGCTTGAAATGTCACCGGCTGGCCGTCAGGTTCATTTCAAGGCTATGCGTAAGCTTCATGCTGAGCATCCGTCTGAGATCGTTGGTAAGGAGATCCGGAAGATGTACAGCTGGAACGGCGAAGATAAGCTGATCAATAACTAATACGGTTGATCATTGTTGATCGACATTTCGAAGATTAGAGCTGAATGAGATTGACAATGATAGTCATAATAGTATTATTAATAGAAAGAACCTGATCGCATGATTCAGGTTCTTTCTGTTATTATTCCATATTCTTTACGATCTTATCGTACAGATCCAGACGACAGTGCTCATCATCGGCAAAATGCTTGCAATTCAAGCAGCTTGGTGTGCTCGGAGAAACATTGGTGAAAGCATTTTCATGAGAGATATGATTGTAGGCACTGCACCGCTCTGCTACATTCATATAGGTTTCCTGTGAACTGCGCATAGAATCAGCCTCCTTCAAGTAGAATTCGTAAATAGGGATGTGATTACAGCCTATTTTCGATTAGTATGTGCAGGTATTTAAAATATAATCATCTAGTTGCATTCTATTCGAGGAATATGTTACAATAGCGCGTATGATATTAGAGGGAGCCGCCATTGCCGAAGGTAATTATGAATGCGGCGATACTATAGAGGGAGATGGTAATTCTTGGACGGTAGTTCGGAGATAGGAACCATAACGATCATTCAGATCATTGTGTTATGTGTCCTGATCGTACTGTCGGGGCTGTTCTCATCAGCAGAGACGGCGTTGACGACCGTGAGCAAATATAAAATGAAAGCGCTTGCAGATGAGGGGAATCGACGGGCAAGATTGGTGCTTCGTCTGATCGATGATCCGGGCAAGATGTTAAGCGCGATTTTGATCGGCAATAACATTGTGAATCTGACGGCGTCTTCTTTGACAACGATTGTTGCAACGAAGCTGTTTGGAAGCGCTAAGGTTGGAATTGCAACCGGAATTCTTACGTTGTTGATCCTGATCTTCGGAGAGATTACACCGAAGAATCTTGCTACGATATATAATGAACGGTTTGCGCTGATTTATGCGGGGCCGGTTCGCGTCTTGTCCATCATTTTGACACCATTTATCTGGCTGCTGGATAAGATCTGTAATGGAATCTACTTCCTGCTAAGGATTGATAAGGACAGCATAAGCAAGACTATGACGGAGCGGGAGCTTCGGACGATATTGGATGTCAGTCATGAGGATGGCGTGATCGAGGAGGAAGAGAAGGACATTATTACGAATGTAGTGGATTTCGGTGATTCGGTTGCCAAGGATATCATGATTCCGAGAACGGATATTACGATGGCGCCGATTGATGCAAGCATTGCGGAGATCTATCAGTATTTTCAGGAGGAACAGTACAGCAGGCTTCCAATCTATGAGGATAATAAGGAGAATATCATCGGTATTCTTCATATGAAGGATCTGTTCTTCGCACAGACCGAGAAGATCATGGAGGGGGAGGATGCTTCTATGATCGAGATCCGGGATATTATGCGGGAGCCGTATTATACCTATGAATATCAGAAGACCTCGAGTATCCTGGAGGAGCTTCGGTCGAATTCCATCTCGATCACGATTGTGTTAGATGAATACGGAACCTCTGCCGGCATGATCACGATCGAGGATCTGTTGGAGGAGATCGTTGGTGAGATCCGGGATGAGTACGATGAGTACGAGGAAGATGTGATCAAGCAGATCGATGAGAATTGCTATGAGGTTGATGGTTCTGCGAAGATTGATGACGTTAATGACGCCTTGGACATGTCGCTTACTTCGGAGGATTATGATTCCATCGGAGGATATGTGATCGAATTGTTGGATCATCTTCCGGAGGCCGGTGAGGTGGTAACGACGGAAACGGCGGAGTTCACGGTGCTGCTTGCGGATAAGACCAGAGTGGAGCGGCTTCGGATCCGGAAACTTGCGTCCGGAGAACCGGAAACGGAATGAAATAGCAACAAGATATTATTAATAATAGGAAGGAAAAGACAATGATCAGTGCAGTAAATGTAACATTAAGATTAGGAAAGAAGGCATTATTTGAGGACGTGAATATCAAGTTCACGCCGGGCAACTGCTACGGCTTGATCGGAGCCAATGGTGCCGGTAAGTCCACATTTTTAAAGATCTTATCCGGCGAGCTTGAGCCGACCAAGGGTGAGGTGATCATGGATCCGGGTGAGCGGCTTTCTATCCTGAAGCAGGATCATTTCCAATATGATGAGTATCCGGTGCTGGATACGGTAATTATGGGCAATCAGAGATTGTATGAGATCATGAAGGAGAAGGATGCCCTGTATGCGAAGGAAGATTTCAGTGATGAAGACGGCGTGAAGGCGGCAGAGCTGGAGGGCGAGTTCGCAACCTTGAACGGATGGGAGGCGGAAGCGGACGCTGCTACCTTATTGAATGGCCTTGGAATTGAGACGGATCAGCATTATAAGATCATGAGCGAGCTTCCGGCGGCCATGAAGGTTAAGGTGCTGCTTGCACAGGCATTGTTCGGAAATCCGGATGTACTGCTCTTGGACGAGCCGACGAACCATTTGGACTTAGATGCGATCGCCTGGTTGGAGGAATTCCTGATCAACTTTGATAATACGGTGATCGTGGTATCGCACGACCGTTATTTCTTAAATAAAGTATGTACGCATACGGCGGATGTGGATTATGGCAAGATCCAGCTCTATGCCGGCAACTATGATTTCTGGTACGAGTCCAGCCAGCTGATGATCAAGCAGCAGAAGGAAGCGAACAAGAAGAAGGAAGAGAAGATCAAGGAGCTGCAGGAATTCATTCAGCGGTTCTCGGCGAATGCCTCCAAGTCGAAGCAGGCTACCTCCCGTAAGCGTGCGCTGGAGAAGATCGAGCTCGATGATATCCGTCCGTCCTCCAGAAAGTATCCGTACATTGATTTCCGTCCGAACCGGGATATCGGAAATGAGGTGCTGACGGTAGAGAAGCTGTCGAAGACGGTGGATGGTGTCAAGGTATTGGATAACATCTCCTTTACCATTAACAAGGGAGATAAGGTGGCGTTTGTCGGACCGAATACCATTGCAACGACCACTTTGTTCCGGATCCTTGCCGGAGAATTGGAGCCGGATGAGGGGAATTACAAATGGGGCGTCACAACCTCCTGCGGATATTTCCCGAAGGATTTTACGAATGAGTTTGACAACGATCTGATCATAGTGGACTGGCTGACCCAGTATTCGGAAGAGAAGGACGCAACCTATGTGCGCGGATTCTTAGGCAGAATGTTATTCGCCGGAGAAGACGGCGTGAAGAAGGTGAAGGTATTGTCCGGTGGAGAGAAGGTGCGGTGCCTGCTTTCCAAATTGATGATCATGGGATCGAATGTACTGGTATTGGATGAGCCGACGAACCATCTGGATATGGAATCCATCACGGCACTGAATAACGGTATGATCAAGTTCCCGGGCGTAATCCTGTTCTCTTCTCAGGATCATCAGCTGCTGCAGACGACGGCCAACCGGATCATGGAGCTGACCAATACGGGGCTGATCGATAAGCAGACGACTTATGATGAATATCTTGAAAATGATGAGCTGGCAAGGAAGCGTCAGATCATGAATATGCCGGAGCCGGTGGATGACTTAGAGGAAGCGGCCGGGGATTAATTCGGAATCGGACCGGGATCAGATCTGAGCCGGATAGCATATACAGAACACGGATAGAAGTGGATAGACTGTGGTAAAATTGCCCAATAAAAAGAGTCGGAAAATGCCCGACTCTTTTTATTTGAAAAAATACTTATGCAAAATAGCCAAGTAATGAAAGTCTAAAAATTCATTTCTTGATAAAAATGCCCAAAAACGTCGAGTTAACAATTTTGAAATAAAAATGAAAAACGGAGGTAAAAAATAAAAATAATATGAAGAGGAATATAAAACGAATTTTAATATATCTGACAATTCGGATGAATAGATATTAAAGTTCAACTATTTTGGTTTATAAAAGAACAAATGAAATAAATTGCAAAATATTCTGATAATAGTATGCCGGCAGAAATAATTGCAATCAAAAAAATATACAAAAAAGGTGAAAAAAGGGTGAAAAAGGGTCGGAGCGGAAACGCGATTCTACCCAAAATGTGCAATGCACCCAAAATATACAAAAAAAGGTCTTGCTAAATTAGTCACTATGTCCTATAATACAAATCGTAGAGTTGCCATGGGCAACGAAATATCACTTAGTCAGGTTGAAGAACAAGGCTTAGACAAAGTACATATAATTGCATACGTGTTTATATGAATGGAATTTAAGTCGCGGGAATTCACTGACAAACACACACATTAAAGGAGGGTTTTTTCGTGAAAAAATTCAAGAAGGTCATTGCATTATCTTTGGCTTTAGCAATGGGATTATCATTAGCAGCTTGTACTTCAGGCGCAGATGATACTACAGCTCCACAGCCAACAGGTGGTGACGATGACACAACAGCAGCACCTCAGGGTGGCGATGACACAACAACAGCAGCACCAGAAGTTGATTTTGGTGAGCAGGGTGATGTTCTTAACATCTATGTATGGAACAAAGAGTTCGCAGAGAGAATGAGAGACTTCATGCCAGGCTTCGAAGTTGATGATCCTGAGAACCCAACCAACGGTGGTACCTTAAACGGAACCAGAGTAGAGTTCATTGTAACTCCTAATGATAACAATGGTTACCAGGATAAGTTGGATTCTGTATTACCGAACAACGAGAGCGCAGCAGCAGATGATAAGGTTGATATCTTCCTGATCGAGGCTGACTATGCATTAAAGTATGTTAACTCACCAGTATCTCTTCCAGTTAGCGAAGTAGGTATCACAGATGCAGATACAGCTGATATGTATCAGTATACAAAGGATATCTGTACTTCAGATGACGGTCAGTTAAAGGCTGTTTCATGGCAGGCTACACCAGGTCTGTTCGCATACAGAAGAGACATCGCTAAGGAAGTTCTTGGAACAGATGATCCGGATGAGGTTCAGACCTATGTTAAGGACTGGGCTACATTCAAGGAGACAGCTGCTAAGATGAAGGACAAGGGTTATACAATGGTTGCAGGTTATGACGATACTTATCGTACATACTCTAACAACATGTCTAAGCCTTGGGTAACAGATGGTGTTCTTACCATTGATCAGAAGATTCTTGACTGGATCGCTGATACTAAGGAATTCACAGACAATGGTTACTTGAACAAGGGTACTGGCTTATGGTCAGACGCTTGGGCTAAGGAGCAGGGTCCGGATGGACACACCTTCGGTTTCTTCTACTCAACATGGGGTATCAACTTCACATTAGCTGGTAACTCTAAGGCTGATGCAGAAGGTCCAGATGAAGTAGGTAACGGTATCTGGGGTCAGTACGCTGTATGTCCTGGTCCAGAACCTTACTACTGGGGTGGTACATGGATCTGTGCAGCTAACGGTACAGATAACAAGCAGTTAGTACATGACATTATGTACTCTATGACTTGTGATCCAGATGTTGCACTCTCTATTACTAAGGAGACTCTTGACTATACTAACAACCAGCCAGCAATGGAAGAGTTAGCTAAGGATTTCTCTTCAGACTTCTTAGGTGGTCAGAACCACATCGCATTGTTCGTAGATGCTGCTAAGCAGATCGATATGAGCAATACATGTCCTTATGATCAGGGATGTAACGAAGGAATTCAGACAGCTATGAGAGAATACTTCGATGGTACTGTTGATTATGATAAGGCACTTGAGAACTTCAAGTCTGCAATCACAACCAAGTATCCTGAGTTAACAGTAGCTGACTAATTCGTAAGAATTGACAAGTACTTACAACTTAGAGTAAGACTTAGAGAACATGCCTGTCTGAAAAGGCAGGCATGTTTTTTCATACTCTTTCTAATAAGAGGGTGTTTGATTACAGGAAAATATAAGCGCGAGGTGAGAAAATAGTATGGCAGCAGCAAAAAGAAGTAAAGTTGTTAGTTATACAAAGTGGGGCTACATCTTCTTAATTCCGTTTTTCCTCGTATACACAGTCTTTTCTTTGGTACCATTGATCAGTACTGTGTACTATAGCTTCTTTGAACGTTACATGGCTATGGGTGGATTGACACAGGTAGGTCCTAACTTTATCGGTATCCAGAACTATATCACGATACTGACCGGCGGCGGTAAAAGTCCGGAGCTGTATAAGTATGCATGGAATACCTTGATCATGTGGTTAATGGGCTTCATTCCGCAGATCTTAGTTTCTCTGTTACTTGGTGTATGGTTTGCTGATACCCAGATCCGTCTGAAGGGCGATCAGTTCTTCAAGACGGTCATCTATTTACCGAATGTTATCATGGCGTCCGCTTTTGCGATGATCTTCTTCATGATCTTCTCTGATATCGGACCGGTAAATAATATTATTGAGGCTTTTGGTGGTGAGCCCGTACGTTGGTTGACATATACATGGACCACCAGATTCTTGGTTGCATTGATGAACTTCCTGATGTGGTTCGGTAATACGACCATTACATTGATGGCTGGTATCATGGGTATTGATACATCCCTGTTTGAGGCAGCCAGTGTGGATGGAGCGAATTCCATTCAGACCTTTACGAGAATTACAATGCCGTTGTTAAAGCCAATCTTTATCTATACCTTGATCACATCCTTGATCGGTGGTATTCAGATGTTCGATGTTCCGCAGATTTTGACCAATGGTACTGCGGCACCGGATAATACAACAATGACATTGATCATGTGGTTGAATAAACACTTGTATAGTAAGAACTACGGTACATCCGGAGCCTTATCTGTTATCTTATTCGTAGTAACAGGTATCCTCAGTATGATCATTTTCCGTATGAATACTAGAAATGATGAATATTAGAAAGGAGGAGAATAATCATGGCTAATAAGAATCAATCCGATAAGAGCTACCATGCTCATATTGCAAGAGTGAAGATCGTACGTTATATCGTACTGACATTATTAACGATCATCTGTCTGTTCTCCTTCTATATACTGTTTGTGAATGCAACGAGAGCACACTATGATATTCAGAAGGGATTCTCGGCAATTCCGGGCGGATATATTCTCAAGAACTTCCACAGCGTTATTCATAATGGTAACCTGCCGGTTATCCGCTGTCTGATCAACTCCTTGATCGTATCAGCCGGTACTGCTGTTGTTACAACCTATTCTTCCTGCTTGACAGCATATTCTATTCATGCTTATGATTTCAAGGGAAGAAAGGCACTGCAGACATTTATCATGGCTGTCATGATGATCCCTACACAGGTTACAGCACTTGGTTTCGTAGACTTGATGAGAACCTTCCGATTGACAGATAATTTTATTCCGTTGATCGTTCCTGCAATTGCTGCTCCGGCAGTATACTTCTTCATGAAGCAGTATATGGAGGGATCTCTTCCGTTGGAAATCGTGGAAGCAGCACGTATTGATGGTTCTTCTGAGTTCAGAACCTTCAATTCGATCGTTATCCCGATCATGAAGCCGGCGATCGCTGTACAGGCAATTTTCGCATTCGTATCAAGTTGGAATAATTACTTCACTCCGAACTTGATCATCAGTAAGGATAACATGAAGACCTTACCTATCCTGATCGCAACTCTTCGTGGAGCTGACTTCTTAAAGTTCGATCTTGGTCAGGTTTACATGTGTATCTTACTTGCTGTCCTCCCTGTAATTGTTGTATATGTATTCTTATCAAGATACATTATTCAGGGTGTTGCTGTAGGTAGTGTTAAGGGTTAATCCCCTAATCTATATAACTGCATATTATTTTTCACATCGGAGCAGACCGCGAGGTCTGCTCCTTTGTATTATGCGCACGCCCGTGATATGTATGTATCGACTTCGTCGATCACGGGCGGCGCGGGCGAGTAGGGAAGATGAATCTTCCCTACTCGATTGCATACATAAAAAATAAAAAAAGGATTTTTGCGAATGGTGTAGAATATTTAAAATAGACGCGCTTGTTTTAGCAAAAAATACAGAAAGAAGGCGGTTGTATATGACGATCCGTGAGGAGCTGGAAGAACGGGAAAAGGAATACTTAAGTCCTTATGCAGCCTTAAGCTGTGAATCCCGTGGACGGGCATTTGAAGAACCACAGTGTGATCTGCGGCCGATCTATCAGAGGGATCGGGACCGGATCCTTCATTCGAAGGCATTTCGACGGTTGAAGGATAAGACACAGGTATTTCTGTCACCGGAAGGCGATCATTACCGGACCAGATTGACACATACATTGGAGGTGTCGCAGATAGCCAGAACGATCTCACGCGCACTTCGGCTGAACGAGGATCTGACGGAGGCGATCGCATTGGGTCACGATCTGGGGCATACTCCATTTGGACATGCCGGAGAACGGGCATTGTGCAAGGCCTTATGGAATGTAAAGGAGTCGGAGCTGTTAAATACGATGAGCCGTAATTCCGAGGAGTATCATGAGCGTCTGTTCACACCGGAAGGGAAGAAGATCGAGTTCTTTCACCATAATGAGCAAAGTCTTCGGGTAGTGGATGTCTTGGAGAAGAAAGGAATGGGACTGAATCTGACTTGGGAGGTCCGGGATGGGATCCTGAATCACCGGTCTGAGGCAATTCCGGCAACTATGGAGGGTAAGGTCGTCCGCTATGCGGATAAGATCGCCTATATCAACCATGATATCGATGATGCGATCCGGGCAGGGATCGTTACAGAAGATATGCTCCCAAAGAGCGCAACGGATATTGTTGGCAATACGACCAGAGACCGGATCAATTCCATGATCCACGATGTGATCCGAAACAGCGAGAATCAACCGGAAATCCGGATGTCGGAAGAGATCTCGAAGGCGATGGCGGAACTTCGTACTTATATGTTTGAACATGTATATTTTGATTCGGTTGCGAAGGCAGAAGAGGTACGGGCAGAATCCATGATCCGGGAATTATTCTCCTATTATTATGATAATCAGGAGGAGCTTCCGGAGGAATACCGGAATCTGATCCGGGGCGGTGAGGAATCTGCTACCGTTGTCTGCGATTATATTGCAGGCATGACAGATAGTTATGCAATACATACATTTGAACGGATATTTGTGCCAAAGACATGGCAGGGGTGATCGGATATGCTCTATTCAAGAGAGGTCATTGATGAGGTTTTATCACGCAATGATATCGTTGACGTGATCAATTCTTATGTAAGCTTACAAAAACATGGGGCAGACTACACAGCCTGTTGTCCATTTCATAATGAGAAGACCCCGTCCTTCCATGTCAGCAGGGATAAGCAGCTCTATCATTGCTTTGGCTGTGGAGCGGCCGGGACCGCCTATACTTTCTTACAGGAATATGAGAACTATAGCTTTCCGGAAGCGGTGAAATATCTGGCGGACCGTGCGGGTATGCAGCTTCCGGAGCGGGAGATGACGGCTGCAGAGAAGCGGCAGGCGGATTATGATCAGACCTTAAAGGAGATCAACAAGACCGCGGCAGGTTATTTCTATTATCAATTACGGCAGGAGGAGGGGAAGCCTGCCATGGAATACCTGAAAAAACGGGGCTTATCGGATGAGACGATCCATAACTTCGGTTTGGGATATGCCAATATAACCCGGGATCATCTGTATCAATATCTTAAGAGTAAGGGATATGAGGATTCCATCATGATAGACGCCGGTCTGGTGCGGTTTGATGAACGGTACGGTCCATCCGATGTGTTCTGGAACCGGGTCATGTTCCCGATCATGGATCAGCAGGGCAAGGTGATCGGCTTTGGCGGACGTGTGATGGGAGATGGGACTCCGAAATATGTGAATTCCAAGGAGACCAGAATCTACGAGAAACGCAGACATTTGTACGCATTTCAATTAGCCAGAAGGTCTAAGCGGGAGGGCTTCATTCTGTGCGAAGGCTATATGGATGTGATCTCCATGCACCAGGCGGGCTTTGATAATGCTACAGCGTCTCTTGGAACCGCATTTACGATCCAGCAGGCTATGCTGCTCAAACGATTTGCAACGAAGGTCTATCTGGCTTATGACAGCGATAGTGCCGGTGTATCGGCTGCTCTGAAGGCAATCCCGATCCTGCGTGAGGTGGGGATATCCGCTCGTGTGATATCCATGCGCCCATATAAGGATCCGGATGAATTCATTAAGGCAGAGGGAGCGGAAGCCTTTGAACAGCGGATCAAGGAAGCAGAGAGCAGTATTATGTTTGAGGTGCGTGTTGCGTCCGAGAAATACGACCAGCAGGATCCGGAGAGCCGGACGGAGTTCCAGAAGGAGATCGTCAGGATCGTCTCGGTTCTTCCGTCACCGATGGAACGGGAGAATTATATCGAATCCATTGCGGCTAAGTATTATATTGATAAGGAACATCTGACAGAAGAAGTGAATCGATATGGTGCATACCGGATGGAACGGGAATCCTATGAACAGGCGGTCCGTTCCGAGACACCGCAGGAGGCAAGACGACGAGAACAGGCCGCAGAGCGTAAGTACCAGCCGCAGCGTTTATTGCTTACCTGGCTGGTGAATGTACCGAAGGAGTTGTTCCCGCAATTACAGGGAAAGATCTCACCGGAGGATTTTCGGGAGCCGTTCCTGCATGATCTGGCAGTGAAGCTCTTTCAGCAATATGAGGCGGAAGGAACGGTCAATGCGGCAAATTTGATTAATTACTATGAGAATGTGGAGGAACAAAAGCAGGCGGCCGCTATTCTGCAAAGCTCCCTGCAATTCGAACCGCTTCCGGAGGATAATGAGAAGACGGTCACAGAGATCGTACGCAAGGTGAAGCAAGAGAGCATCAAGGAGCAAATGGATCATTTGAGTGATATGAGTCAGCTGCAGGCATTCATGCAGCTGCGTAAACAGATTCCGACATGGAAGATCACGCTGGACTCTTGTTAGAAATCAGATGCGGTCTATTTGGTTGAAGATAGAGATTATAGTATGTAAATGGGAAGGTATGGACAAATGAGAAATTGTCAATGCTTTGAGTACTAGAAAGGTAAAGGATAATAATAATGGAAAAAACAGAAAAGAAAGATCAAGAAGTTAGCTTTGAGGAACAATTGAAATCATTGGTTGAGCTGGCAAAGAAGAAGAAGAATGTCTTGGAAGATAAGGAGATCTTGAGCCATTTCGGTACAGAACTCAATGAGAGCCGGATGGAACAGGTCTATGATATCTTGGAGGCCAATAATATTGATGTGCTTTCTTTGTCTGAAGATGACGATGCAGATGCTGTTGATTTTGATACAGATGCTGAGGATGTTGAGCAGATTGATCTGTCTGTTCCGGAGGGTGTCAGTATTGAAGATCCGGTTCGAATGTACTTAAAGGAAATTGGTAAGGTTCCGCTCCTTAGTGCAGAAGAGGAGATCGATCTTGCACAGGCAATGGAACGAGGCGGTGAAGAAGGAGAGGCAGCAAAGAAGAAGTTGGCGGAAGCCAATCTTCGACTGGTTGTCAGTATTGCTAAGCGCTATGTGGGACGTGGTATGCTGTTCTTAGATCTGATCCAGGAGGGTAACTTAGGCTTGATCAAGGCGGTAGAGAAGTTCGATTATCGTAAGGGTTATAAGTTCTCAACTTATGCAACCTGGTGGATTCGTCAGGCGATCACGAGAGCGATTGCCGATCAGGCAAGAACGATCCGAATTCCGGTGCATATGGTGGAAACTATTAATAAATTAGTGCGTGTTCAGAGACAACTGCTTCAGGAATTAGGCAGGGAGCCGTCTCCGGAGGAAATTGCCGTGGAGATGCAGATGCCGGTAGAACGTGTGCGGGAGATCTTGAAGATTTCTCAAGAGCCGGTATCCTTGGAGACTCCGATCGGTGAGGAGGAGGATAGCCATCTTGGTGATTTTATTCAGGATGAGAATGTTCCGGTTCCGGCGGATGCGGCAGCATTTACGCTGTTAAAAGAACAATTGGTGGAAGTATTAGATACCTTGACAGATCGGGAACAGAAGGTACTTCGTCTTCGGTTCGGATTAGATGATGGACGTGCAAGAACGCTCGAAGAGGTCGGAAGAGAATTCAATGTTACGAGAGAGCGTATTCGTCAGATTGAGGCAAAGGCGCTTCGGAAGCTCCGTCATCCAAGTCGCAGCCGGAAGCTGAGAGATTTCTTAGAGGATTGATAGATGGAAGAGCCGGAGATGAGGCAAAGACGGAAGTATATTCAAGCTATGTCCGCGCGTATGCGGCAGGTGGCGGATTTCGTTCCTCCATGTAAGGTGATTGCGGATGTAGGCTGTGATCATGGGTATGTGTCCATATACCTGCTTCATGAGAAACGGGCAGAGCACGCGATCGCCATCGAGGTACGTGAGGGACCGCTTCTGCGTGTCGAGGAGCATTGCAGACTGGCAGGTCTTACACGGCAGATGGAATGCCGGCTGTCGGATGGCTTGGAACGGATAGCCCCGGGTGAGGTGGATTGCGTGATCATTGCCGGAATGGGCGGTATGCTGATGGTCGATATTCTGGAACGTGGGAATCAGAGAGGAGTACTCCCTGAGTATATGGTATTACAGCCACAGTCGGATATTGATAAGGTACGGATCTATTTGCAACAGCTTGGATATGGTATCCTGCAGGAGGCATTTATCAACGACAAAGAGAAATATTATACGGTTATGCAGGTAAGGCGCGGCTATGAAGAACCGGCCTATACAGAAACGGAAGCGATATATGGACGGTATCTGTTAGAAGACAGAAATCCGGTGCTATACCAATATCTTCAGAGAGAATACGAGAATCAGGAGATGTTGGAGGCAAGACTTAAGCTTAAGTTAAATGCTGCCCCGACAGATAAATTAAGAGAGCGCATGAAACTTCTGGAATACGAACGGATGCTCAATCGTCAGGCACGAGCATATTATAGGGAGCCGCCATTGCCAAAGGCAATTATGAATGGGGCGATACATTAATATAATAGAATTAAATAACAGCCGGTAAGGCTTGCAGGAGAATACAGACGAAAAGGAGAGGTAGCTATGGGTGAAGTGAAGGTTACAGTGTACGGAGAAACAATCACAGTAGAGGAAGGTACTACGTTATTAGAGCTTGCCAAACGATATCAGGAAAAGGAAGAACACGATATTGTTATGGCCTATATGGATACCAAGCTCTGTGAATTGATGAAGACGGTCACGTGTGATTGCGAGATCCGGTTCTTAACGACGGCGGATGAGATCGGTTTTCAGTCCTATAAGCGGAGTGCAACGCTTCTGATGCTGAAGGCCATTGATGACGTGATGAATCATTCAAAGGATTTTCAGGTTCGTGTCATGTATTCTCTGGGGAACGGTTATTATTGTGAGATTGAGGGATTAGAGGACGGAATCAGCCAGGATCTTCTGTATTCCTTCAAACGCCGTATGAAGGAGATTATCTGGGACGATGTTCCGATCAAGAAGGAAAGTATCAGTACGGATATTGCCATGCGGCGATTCAAGGAACAGGGTATGTACGATAAGGTACGGCTGTTCCAGTATCGTAGAGTATCCTCTTGTAATGTGTATAGTATTGATCATTATGAGGACTATCATTATGGCTATATGGTTCCAAGCACCGGCTATATCAAGTGCTTTGACCTCATTCTGTACAGCGCCGGATTTGTATTACAGCTTCCGGCTATGGAGAATCCCGAGGAGCTGACACCATTTGAACCGAAGAAGAAATTATTCCGGGTACTGAAGGAATCGGATGACTGGGGCAAGATGCTGAATGTCGATACCGTTGGCGCGTTAAATGATGTGATCGCGGAGGACGGCTTTGGTGATCTGATGCTGGTACAGGAGGCGCTGCAGGAAAAGAAGATCGCAGAGATCGCAGAACGGATCGAACGGGAGCTGAAGCAGTTCATTCTGATCGCCGGTCCAAGCTCTTCCGGCAAGACGACCTTCTCCCACCGCTTAAGTATTCAGCTTCGTGCACATGGCTTAAATCCGCATGCCATTGCCATGGATGATTATTTTGTAGATCGGGAGCTGACACCGAAGAATCTGGATGGAAGCTATAACTTTGAGTGTCTGGAGGCTATCGATCTTGACCAGTTTAACAATGATATGAAATGTCTGTTAGAGGGAAAGACCGTGGAGATCCCGCGCTTCAATTTCCATACAGGCAAACGGGAATACAAGGGTGATTATCTGACTCTTGGCGACGGCGATGTCTTAGTAATTGAGGGAATCCATGCCCTGAATCCGAAGAGTTCAGAGCTCCTGCCGGATGATAATAAGTTCAAGATCTATATCAGTGCTCTTACCAGTCTGAATATCGATCTACATAACCGAATCTCAACTACGGACGGCAGATTGATCCGCCGGCTGGTGCGGGATGCCAGAACCAGAGGGAATTCGGCAAGAGATACCATCTCCATGTGGGCCTCTGTCCGCCGAGGTGAGGAGAAGAATATCTTCCCATATCAGGAGGAAGCCGATGTGATGTTTAATTCCGCATTGCTTTTTGAACTAAGCGTGATCAAGCAATATGCGGAGCCGCTTCTGTTCTCTATTCCGCATGAAGCACCGGAATATCAGGAGGCAAAGCGATTACTGAAGTTCCTGGATTATTTCATGGGAGTCAGCGGAGAAGATGTTCCGAAGAATTCCATCCTACGGGAATTCATCGGCGGAAGCTGCTTTAGAGTATAAATAATAGCTTTTTGTCTTGTTTTCGTAAGAACTTCGTAAGGTAAAACAGGAAAAAATATGATACGCTTGACATGGTGTTACGAGCGACGTGTGATCAGCCCTGCGGTCAGGTTACGTACCGGCAGGGCTGGCTCGCGTATGAGAGAATGTGTGGAGGATATATGGCAACGATCTTAGTAGTAGATGATGAAGTAGAGATTGCTGATCTGGTAGAGATCTATCTGCAGAATGATGGGTTTGATGTGATCAAAGCGTATGGGGGACGGGATGCTCTGACAGCCTTAGAGACACACCCCGAGATCATGGTCATTATATTGGATATTATGATGCCGGATATTGACGGAATGGAGCTCTGCAGACAGATCCGTAAGACCAGTAATATTCCGATCATTATGTTGTCGGCCAAGTCGGAGGATATGGATAAGATTATGGGCTTCGGAACCGGAGCCGATGATTATGTGACCAAACCATTTAATCCGTTAGAGCTTACGGCCAGAGTCAAGTCCCAATTAAAACGGTATCAGAACTTATCCTTGCATACGGAACAGGATGATTCCATCTCGGTTGGTAATCTGACGATCGAGAAGAATGCACATAGGGTTCTGCGTGGCAACGAGGAAATTGCGTTGACACCGATCGAATTCGAAATCTTCTGGATGTTAGTCAGTCATCCGGGACGGGTCTACAGTACCGAGGAGATCTTCGAACAGGTATGGAAGGAGCAGGTTTACGAAGTGAATAATACCGTTATGGTGCATATTCGCCGTCTGCGCGAGAAGATCGAGCCTGATCCGAAGAAGCCGACGATCATCAAGACGGTATGGGGAGTAGGATATAAGGTTGAAGCGTAATATCTTTCACAGTATTCGCTGGAGGCTTGCTATGTATGCCGCTTTCAGCATGCTGCTGACGATCGTAATTGATATAGGACTTCTGGCACTATGGAATGCGATCCGTCCGAGCCTGATGGGGGTGCTCACCGGGATGGATACTTCGAGCGGGATGGTCGGAAAAGGAGAGCCGCGGGTAGAGGGATTCTTCGATATTCATATGCCGCCTGTCGGGTGGATCATTCTGATCATAGTATCGCTGTTTGCGTTCTTCACCTTCTATATCATATTTACCGCACCACTCGTTAGTTATCTGCGGGAAATATTGAAGGGAGTGGAGCGAATCAAGAACGGAGATCTGGAAACAGAGATTCCGGTCAGGTTCACCGGAGAATTGGGAAGTCTTGGACAGGCAGTCAACGAAATGCGGATGGAGCTTGATAACACCAGACGGAAGGATGCGGAGACGGAATACCGGAATGATGAGCTGATCACGAATGTGGCACATGATCTTCGGACGCCGCTGACCTCGGTGATCGGATATCTGGATCTGCTTAGGAGTCAGGAGGAGCTTCCGGAGGATATTCAGAAGAAATATATTGATATCGCCTATCGGAAGTCGTCGCGTATGGAGGGGCTTGTTACCGACCTCTTTGACTTTACCAGATATAAGAAGCATAAGGTATCGCTGTCAAAGGTTCCGCTTGATATGCAGCAATTCATGGAACAGGTGATTGACGAATTCTATCCGTCCTTGATGGATCAGAGCTTAAGCTGCTATACCAGGTTTGAACAGGAACCGGTAATTGTGGAAGGAGACGGAGAACTCCTGTCAAGAGCCTTTTGTAATCTGATGGGGAATGCCATCAAGTATGGGGCAGAGGGAAAGCAGATTCAGGTTGAGGTGGAGAGCATACCGAAACAGAAGCATGCAAGAATCGCTATCATTAATTATGGAAAAATAATTCCTGCCAAGGATATCAAACATATATTTGATAAATTCTATCGGGGAGATGCGGCGAGAAGTACCGACGGGGGAACCGGACTGGGACTTGCGATCGCTAAGAATATTATCACCATGCATAACGGAGAGATTACGGCGCGTTCCGGAGAAATGGGAACCGTGTTTGAGGTGACGCTTCCGTTAGCAGACAGAAAGGAAAGGGAGTCATGAAAATGAAAAACCGATGGATCATCCTGATATTGGCTGCCATGATCGGAATTCTGATCGGCAGCAGCAATGTCTATGCGGATGAGAGCGATAAGGATGTGGATTATAATGGATTCATTGTTACCACAGAGGTTGGACTCGACGGTATTGCGGTGGAGTATCGGGCAACACCGGTTACCGTCACTGTGAAGAATGTCGGCTCTGATTTTGAAGGAACGCTTCGTGTGATCCTGCCGGCTACTTATAATCAGAAGAGTCTGGCGTATGAGAAGTCGGTAACGGTGCCTTCGGGCGGGGAGAAGACGTTCTCCGTGCTGCTTCCGGATATTCAGGATACATCATTTCTTCGGGTAGAGCTTGAGAATACGAAGGGTAAGATCTTATATTCCAAAGGTCAGCCGTATAATTCAAGCCTGCAGGGACAGGAAGCCATCGTTGGGATTCTGAGCAGTGATTATACAGGACTTAATTACTTTGACGGTGTTACGATCACAGCAGGTAACTTCGGAGTTCTGTCCGCAAAAATACTGCAGCTGACGGCAGATAATATTCCGGAAACGGCTGCGGGATTAGATACCTGTGATTACATTCTGATCGACAATTATAATACCAGCCAGTTGTCAGAAGCACAGCGTAAGGCGATTATGGCATGGGTCAATAACGGTGGGGTCCTGATCTTAGGCACCGGTTCTAAGGCTTCTGTCGTACTGGAGGGATTTCAGGATACCCTCGGACCGATCGGCGTGGGTAATCTTGGAAGGAACAGCGTATCTGTATATGCGAATGATGATTATTCGGTAGATCAGGTCGATATCGCGGAGCTTTCCCTGAATAATTGGATGGATGTTCAATATGATATTGCATACGGAGCTCCGGCATGGAAATCTACGTATGGCGGAGGAAGTGTTGTGGTGCTTTCCTATGATCTTGCCATGAACCCAATTGCGAACTGGAAGCAGGGACGGGGACAGCTTGCCATGAATCTGTTAAGCTCTTCCGGTACGGATGAAGTGTATGCGAGGATCACGGGAAGCCGATCCGACAAATATGACGTCTATGATATAGATAGTGTAGTAACGAATGTTGACCGTAATAAGATTCCTAATTCCTTCTTATATGGACTCATTTTTCTTGTGTATGTTGTAGCCATCGGGCCGGTGTCTTATCTGGTACTCCGAGCTATGGATAAACGGGAAAAGCTGTGGATCGTCATGCCGGGTGTAGCGCTTGGCTTTACCATGATTATTCTGATCACCAGCATGGGCTATAAGATCCACAAACCATTTATTGATGAACTGTCCATTGTGGAATATAACAATGGATTAACTTCGACGATCAGCTATATGAGTATTCAGAGTCCGAAGGGCAGGGAATATAATGTAGATCTGAATGAGGCTTACCAAGAGGTGGCATCCTGGAATCAGGATGTGGATTACAGCAGTGTTGCTAAGACGGATTATGAATTCGCAATTGCCGATAAGGGTGATCATCTGATGCTTCATATGGCACAGAATATGGCATTTACCAGACAGAATCTTATGGCTAAGAAGCATGAGTATACAGAGAACGCCGGACTGACCACGCAATTTGAATGTTCGTTAAATGGAGTAGAAGGCGAGATTGTAAACGAGACAGGATACGACCTTAAGAATGTGGTAGTATGCTATGGAGATAAGTATATATTTGTCGGCGATATGAAAAATGGCGCACGGGAGACGATCACGATTGGACAGAATCATGATATATCGAATGTCGGTTCGTATGATATGAGCAGCTGGATGGATCAGACACCGGATTATATGAGC
>CACZRT010000067.1 GCA_902783585.1 uncultured Lachnospiraceae bacterium
CTTTCAAGTATGGAAATAGAGGTATTATAGATATGATATCGGATAATGACGGGTAATGCAAGGTTGGCGATGCGTAGTCAGCCGCATTGAAGAGCAGTTGAATCGATAGGTAGATATTCTGACCTTCTTGATCGCGGTCTTCCTGATCCGACGGACGTATGCAGAATTATCGAAGAAGGACATGGCTTCCGGCAAGATGACCGCTATAGAGAGCAAAGCTTAAGTTGTAGCCGCCGCATTTGCCAAGAACGTCTATGGCTTCTCCGACAGCGAAGATGCCGGGCTTGTCATGGAACTCCATAGTCTCCGGATTAATCTGATCCGTGCAGATACCGCCGGAGGATGCCTGGGATTTGTCAAAGCCATATAACTCAATCGGATGTACGCAGAAGGAATTAGTGATATAGTCATAGATTCTTTCTGCTGTATGCTCCGGGAGCCCGGCTATCTGCGCAGAGTGATCAAGGATCTGCGCTTCTTCCATTCTGTCTAATAGATATCTTGCTAATTTATCATTCATATAGCCGTTCAAGAAGGCAAGGATCGATCGGTTCGGCAGGCAGTTAGCCAGGGCTTGTTGGTCGGAGAGAAATGCGTCCCGCGTGATCTCCGGGATCGGATTGATCTTGACGACCGCCTTGCCGGATGTGAGGAGATTCCGGATGAATTCTGCCTGATTGAATACGACGATCCCGGATATGCCCTGATCGGTAAACTGGATCTCGCCTTCTTCTGTATAGGCGGAATCTCCGATTGTAAGAAGGGCATGCTGGCGGACTCCATTCAGGGCAGACACATCTTCGGATGTCTTGATCGGTACAAGGGCAGGGGTATATGGTTGATAATGAATCCCCAAGGAATCAAGGAGTCTGTAAGAGACGGCAGGATCTGCGGCTCCAAGCTCCGGCGCGGAGCAGCCCCCCATAGATAGGATGATGGCTCTGCATTGGTATTCCTTATGGTCGGAGCATTGGATCAGATAATGCGAAGCAGCTTCCCGGTTGTCAGTTACAGATGGTTCTATCTGCAGTACTTCCGTATTCTGCTCAAAGTCTACTCGATTCTTATCGATCGCATCCAGAAGCGCCCATACGACCGAGGAGGCCTGCATGCTCATGGGATAGTAATATCCTTTTTTTTCGGTCAGATGGATTCCGATGTCATGCATGAAATGGATTGTGAAATCACGCAGATCCGCCTGCTGCAGGATCTGATCGGTGAAGGGGTTGTTGTAGTATACGCCGGAGTCGTACTGATCATTGGTGACATTGCATCTTCCGTTGCCGGTTGCATATAGCTTATTGCCCGGCTTCTTGTTCTTGTCAATGATCAGACAGGTCAGCTGTCTGCGGGAACATTCTATTGCTGCAGCAAGGCCGGAGGCTCCTGCACCGATGATGATGACGTCGTATACATTCTTCATGACAGTCCGAATTCCTTTCATTGATTCATTCTATGGATTCCATGATCCGTTATTGCATTATGAGAAGATCATCTCAATAGCTTCTCATCACATTCTCAGTTTTGGTCTTTCATATAGTATGGACTTAAAAAAATCGGTAATCACAGAAGTTAAGTCTTGTGATTACCGATATGCTTATTATTCGATAATATCTGTATTCAACAGGGATTCGCTGGTTTCTTCTTCTGTGGTGGCTTCGGTAGCGCTTAGATATCCGATCTCTCCCTTGATATCCGTTGCTTCGTAACCCTCTGTTAATTTGTCCACATAGTCATTCGTGGCCTCGCTGGAGAGGCTGGAAGAAATGGTATCCTTGCAGTTCTCATCATATTCCTTGCTTACAAACTTCAATATATAGAATACGCCGATAGAATCCTCCTCGATCAGGGTGCTGTCTCCTTCCTTTCTGGAATCGTTGTAGAGCCAGTCCACAAAAGCGGAATTAATGGAGGTTGAGGTCGCTTTGGTATTTAATGAGTTCTCGCTGTCTCCGGTATTATAGGAATCCTTGGCAGCCTCTGCGGCATATTCATAGCAGAGTGCTTCGAAATCCTCTCCCTTCTTCACACGGTCATACATTGCCTCGGCATCCGCCTTGGCAGCTTCGTGTGCGGCTTCTGAAGAAGCATCGGAATCGGTATCGTCGGTTTCTTCGGAATCACTATCCGGAGAATAGTTGGATTCATTAATTGCGAAGGAGTAGTAAGTTACCTGATCGTATTCCGTCTGATGCTCGGTATAGTATGCCTCGATTTCCTCGTCTGAAGGAGCATTGTCTTCGATCAATTGATTGTAATAATTGCTTACATAGCTGGAACGTTCAATATACGGCTTGATCCGGCTTAAGGAAGCATATTCGCCGAAGCTTGACTTGATATAGGTGCCTAAGGACTGATTTTCGTTCTTGGCTGTATCCTTCATATTCGTCAGGAATTCATCATAATCCTCTGTGGTGTCATATTCATAGTTGTTCGCCCTGGCATCATCATTTAAGGCTAATTCCTGTGTGAGCTGGGTAACCGCCATCTGCTCAAAATAATCCTTCCAGGTCATATCCTCGGAATACGACTGATCCTCCAATGGAAGAGAGGTGTCTAAGCCCATATAGGACAGGATGGAGCCGTAATTGTTGATGTAGGAATTCATGGAAGCATTGTAATAATAGTCATATTCTACCTGTGATATTTCGTGGTCTCCGATCTTCAGATATGGATCATTTACTGCCTTCACATTCTTGATGATATTGTTGGTCAGGAAATATCCGCATATACCGATCACAGCGACTAACACGAGAATGCCGACAGCTCTTGCAACAGTGGAAGCGAGCTTATCCTTAGCGGCCTGCTTCCTGCGGGCTTCCATTTTCCGGTCATACCGTGTCTTCGGCTGTTCCTGTTCCGTTTCCTTTGGTTTCTTAGATTTCATAGCCATAGTATCTATCTCTCCTTATAATAACGATCAATATACGGAATCAAAAGGATCCGCGTCTGTCGATCGAACGGTCTCTTAGATTCCTGTGTGAAATCACACAAGAATGATTATGCCATTATCAACGCGATTCTGCAAGTAATAAGAAGAAAAAAACACAAAAAAATCATGAAAAAAGACCCGGAACCGATGGGAATCCGCTGGAATTCCAACAATTGCCGGGTCTGATCTGTTATGAAGTTATGATTGGAAGGTCAAATAAATTACTGACGTATCCATATCTTCAAAGTTTCGATAAGCTTCTTCTTATCCTCATCGGTCATACGCCTTGTCAAATCATTTAACTCATAATCCAAAGCTGTAGCTTCGTATTCGCTATCAATGCTGCCAATCAGAGCATCCAGAGAGACATGTGTTAATTCAGCATAATACATAAGTAAACGTAACGTCATTGCACTGCGGTTGTTCTCAACATTACTGATATAACCGGGTGTAACATTCAAAGCCTTAGCGACTTCGTTCTGAGTTAAACCATTTTTTATACGTAATTCTTTCACCTTCTTGCCAAGGTTCGTGTAAAAATCGTCCATTTCAACCTCCTTTACTCATGATAATATTATGCAAAAAAATGATATAAGCGTGCTGTCCCCCTTAGATAAATGTATTATACATGAGTTGTAAAAAAAAATAAATCTCTTTTTAGTATACTATGTTTAGTAAAAATAATGAAAAAAAGGAAAAAATGAAGAAAAATGCGGTAAAACATGGGTTGCCAACCGTTTTCTAAAAAATATATTAATTAATTTTTATGAATAAATAATCATATCGTCTTCTGCGGAATATCCCTTTACAAAATCGGCGTTTTATGGTACATTTTTTGCGAATTGGACGATACGATCGGGGGATGGACGGATACCATGATATAATAC
>CACZRT010000068.1 GCA_902783585.1 uncultured Lachnospiraceae bacterium
CTGCCGGACAGTGGCCCGCATACCGTTCATAATCGATTGAAATTTGATGAACATACATTGGAAATGAGTAAAAAGGGCGGGCTTACCGCCCGCTTATTTTTCGAGACGGGAGAGCGTCATAGATCGGAGTACGGTACTCCGGTAGGACCTATGCAGATGGAGACGGTAACCAGTAAGTACACGCTAGTGGAGTCGGAGGATCGGATCGAGGTATTCTTACAATACAGGATCCATATGAATGGATGTGAGGTATCCGAGCATGCGCTTGAGATCCGGATTGTTCCGAATGGAAAGGTAGAATAAGTAAAGATCAAACCTGTAATCATAATTACAGAATTAGTAAGGAACGGTCGAACAATCATATACACAAGATGAATATGGATATATAATCACATGAAAGTACGAAGCTTTATTCTATTATTAATAACGGCAATTGTATGGGGATTCGGATTCGTTGCGCAGAGCAGTGGATCGGAGACGATAGGGGCCTTCACCTTTACCTGTATCCGGTCACTTCTAGGAGCAGTCGTTCTGGTTCCCTTTATTCTGGTGCGCGAAAAGAACAGGAAGAAGCAGACGCAGGAGCAGAAGCCTTCTATTAAGCGTCTGGTATTTGCCAGCGTATGCTGCGGCACGGTTCTTGCGATCGCACAGAATCTTCAGCAGATCGGAATTCATTATACAACCGTTGGGAAAGCGGGCTTCATCACTGCTATGTATATTGTGCTGGTGCCGATCTTAGGGGTATTTTTGAAAAAGAAGATCGGGCTCTTTGTGTGGATCGGAGTATTTTTTGCCGTGGCCGGACTGTATCTGCTGAATATGACGGGTGCAGGAGAGGGACTTGCCGGCTTCTCCATTGGAACCGGAGAGATTGCCGTTTTACTGTGTGCGTTATTCTTTGCAATTCAGATCATTCTGGTCGATCATTTTCTTCCAACGGTTGATGAAGTAAAGCTTGCCGCTCTGCAATTCCTGACCTGCGGGATTGTATCGGGGATTGCGATGTTCGTGGTGGAACGTCCGGGTCTTGCACAGATTCTGCAGGCGTGGCTGCCGATCCTCTATGCCGGCGTATGCTCGACCGGTATCGGTTATACGCTCCAGATCATCGGACAGAAAGGACTGTCACCGACCGTATCCTCTCTGGTCATGAGCATGGAGTCCGTCTTTGCAGTGGTTGGCGGTTTCCTCCTGTTACATGAGCGTCTGACAGTGGTAGAGCTGATCGGCTGTTCTCTCATGATGATCGCCATTGTACTCGCCCAGCTTCCGCAGCCGGAACGGAAGGATTGATTTCTCTCTTGACAAATACCATCACACTATATAAAATGAAAATGGTTTTCATTTTCAAATTGATTGAAGATGGGTAATGACGGTTTTGGAGGTAATGGACATCATGAAAAGGTATATTGCATGCATTATGACGGGAATCCTGCTGCTTGGCTGTCTGGCGGGTTGTTCGACATCCGGGAGTGGACAGAGTGTGGGTTCGTCGAATACGGGAACGGATGGTTCCGGACAATTATCGATCGTAACGACGATATTTCCGGAGTATGACTGGGTGAAGGAAGTGTTGGGCGATCAGACTGAGAATACAGAGTTGACAATGCTGTTGGATAATGGCGTGGATCTTCACAGCTACCAGCCTACCGTAATGGATATCGCGAAGATTGCGACATGTGATCTGTTTATTTATGTAGGTGGAGAATCGGACGGCTGGGTAGAGGATGCCTTGGCGGAATCTACGAATCCGGATATGAAGGTGATCAATCTTATGGAGGTTCTTGGCGATACGGTCAAGGAGGAAGAGCTTGTGGAAGGCATGGAGGCTGAGGACGAGGAAGAGCATGTTGGACAGGACGATGACGCTGCAGATCCGGCTGAACATGAGAGTAATTCGGAAGAGGACGAGATTGAATATGATGAGCATGTGTGGCTGTCCTTAAGGAATGCGGAGACTATAGTCCGTGCGATTGAAGAGGTAATGGCGGAGCTTGATCCGGAGCATGCTTCAGAATATCATGCGAATGCTGATGGTTATGTTGGAAGGCTGCAGGTACTGGATGCGGAGTATCAGACGGCAGTTGAAGGTGGGACGAAGGATACTATACTGTTCGGCGACCGCTTCCCGTTCCGGTATCTGACCGATGACTATCAGATCAATTATTATGCCGCATTTGTCGGCTGCAGCGCTGAGACAGAGGCGAGCTTTGAAACGGTTGTGTTCCTGGCGAATAAGATCGATGAATTGAATCTTCATACAGTGCTTACGATCGAAGGAACTGATCACCGGATCGCCGAGACCATTATCGAGAATACCAGGTCGAAGGATCAGGTGGTATTATCCTTGAATTCCATGCAGGGAACCACCTTGGAGGATGTGGAAGCGGGAGCAACCTATCTGTCCATTATGGAGGAGAACTTGGAGGTTTTGAAGGAAGCGCTGAAATAACAACAGGGTTATAGCTACGTAATTGAGCAGATAAGAAATGAGACTATATAGACCGAAGTCCTTCGGAAGATACAGGCTTCTGAAGGACTTTTATCTATTCGTATATTCTCTGCACTTCTGTTCAAGCAAAACAAAATCGTTGCATCTTTTGGCAAGGGGCGTGTCTGTTCCGTTTTTTTTCTTATGATTGTACAGTAAACAGGCATTTTTCCGGATTTTTTCCTCTATCATCTTGATAAATCTATACTCGGCACGAAGCAGATCCCGATATTTGGTATTTCTTTCTTTGGAGAAATCAACGGGAGTGCATACTGATGATGGAACAGGAAACATATTGTTGAGATTTATTACGGCATAATTCTTTATCTTGATGAAATCAAGCCCTTCCTCAATGTATTTATGCTTTTTCTTAGGAGATGAGAGCGGCGCAAAATAATCCATATCATTTACACGCAGGACTACGCCGATATATTTACGCTCATTGTTTTGACCAGGTTGTTTATTTGCGTACAAATGGGGTGCATAGGGTAGAAGATAATCAATGTACTTTGAATCAATCTCATAAAAGCGGATATCTTCTTTTTTTGCCATACTGCAATCCTCCACACATAAAACTAAGGGCAAGCATCAGACTTGCCCTTGTTAAGCTCGCACTTATGAGTGGCGAAACACTCACTCGTAAATTTCTTGTTAAGAGTCAAGAGAAACTCACTCATAACTTTCTCACTTATGGGCTGAGATACACCCTCTGCTACACCTTAATCATAAATGAGACCGGAACCTTTGTCAATAGAAAAATTTGCAAAAATAGGTTCTTTTAGCCATTGTTAGCGGCACAAAGTCTATGGAGCATCAGGTAGCACAAAGCAGCACGAAAACTGCAAAAAACGGCATACGGTTGCCAGATTGATTTTCGACAAATGCCATGATAAACTATATTTGAGCAAAATAGCATGGCGTACAGCCGGGGATTCCTTCCTTCTCCGGCATATTTAATATCCCTACAAATCATAATTTGGTAGGAGGGCAGAAAGAAATAATTATGGAGAAATCTCAAAAAGAAAGTGAATATCTTGATGATATCTTGCAGAATGTCCTATCTATCTTAGAAGGAGAGGGAAGCTTTGAAGACAAGAGAGCTGCCTCCATTGATTATCTTAGGGATAACGCGGACAACCGGATGGCACAGTATATGATCGACCTTGCAGAGCAGGAGAAGACCGGGGAAAAGGTCAATCATGCCTTTTGGCAGCAGGGAAAGATAACGGCGAGCAATCTTACGCTCCGCCCGATATCCGAATCGGACAGGGAAGGATATATCCGTATCCAGCATGATAATCCATATTCGAAGTCGATGATAAAGGAACCCGTATTCGCTTCCATGCTTTGGAAGGAACACATCCATCCGAAGAGTCTGCTCGCAAGTATCGATAAAGACTCCGTATACGTTGGGTACTGCGGGGTCAAGAATGTAGCGGCGGACATCTGGGAGGTCACGATCGAGCTGCTTCCGGAACACAGAGGGCAGGGAATCGGAAAACAAGCGCTCACCTTATTTTTTAATGCAGTAAAAAGCCGTTTGAACATAACTAGTTATGTGATTCTGGTCGCTCCGGATAACAAGGCTAGCCAGGCGTTATTTGAATCCCTCGGTGCTGTTCCAAAGGGGCTATCAAAGATGCCCCTGCCATCCGAGACAATCACGCTCTCGGAAGAAGATGCCAGGGAAATAGCAGAGCATTTTATGATTCCTGCGAAGGATCTTACAGATTATGCGTTAGAATACCGGCTAGAGTGGGCATACCATTGTAAATGAAGATGAGGGGGTACAGTATATGGATGACAAAATCTTTGACCAGGCAAATATTGACAGCGAGGCAGTAGATTTACTAGAGGAAACCTTGAATTCACAGATTACCAGCTATCTGGTTTCCTTTCAAAATCAATTGCCGGTCTTTCAAGAAGAAGAACAGAGATTAGAAGTCCTGAGGAAACAATTTGTATCCGATTATAAGATTCAACGTATCATGCATATGACGAAAGAGGAGTATGTCGTCGGGTTAGGGACCAAGGATACCTTCTGTTACCGTCTGGAAACGGAATTTCAGGACCTTGGGAACATTCATGGGTCAAATGCTTCAAAGTTCGGATTATATTATGGCATCAGTGGTAATGACACTGAACGAAAATACCGCTTTACCAAAAATTTCGGCCAGGATCCGGATCAAGCCCTCTTGAACATCAAAGATCAGATCATCCGACTCTATAATGCCGGGGAGAGAAAAGATTATGAGGCGATAAGCGAAAGTAAATTTGCATCCATGGTTCGCGGGAAGATTTTATCAACCTTCTTCCCGGAGGACTACCTCGGTATTTTTTCCGAGGAACATCTTGATTATTTCTTGTCGAGACTCGGTATGGATATACCATCTTCTCAGGACATCCTCTATAAACAGGAAAAACTTATGGAGTGGAAGAGAAACCAGCCACAATTAAGGAATTTGAGCAATTTTCTTTTCCTTAAATTCTTATACTCCTCGTTTGGACGTCCCTTTGAAGAGGAAAAGGAGCATCGATTCGACCAAAAAATCCGTGATGAAAAATACCCTAAAGAATATGCTTCTGACATCCATATTACAACCGATCAGTGGGTAGGACTCCTTCAGGATTCAACCATCTTCACAGAAAAGGATCTTGATCTGATCGCACGTATTTATGTATGTGATAATCATGCAACGACCTGCTATGATCTAGCCCTGCAAGATGGTGTCAGCCCTTCTTCTTACATCAAACCTGTAGTAGCTCTGGCAAGAAGGGTGTCTGAATCGATGAGCCTGCCTCCAATCTACCGGAAAGACGGGAGACGTGTCTGGTGGAGGATCTTATTCTGGGGACAACGACGCAAGGATTCTCATTTTGAGTGGAAGTTACAACCCAAGTTAGCCAGAGCCTTTCAATCAGTGCACCCGGATCTGGACGACATCGAAATCAATGAAAGAGAAGATCAAATCCTGATCGATGACCTGAAACAGACAGTCTTTCCGGCTGACAATACGAAATTTGAATATTCCGATCAGCCAAAGAAGAAAGCTGTTCCTATCTATACAAATGGTCACAAGACCTATCCACGAGACCGTCAGACTGCGAAAAATGCTCTGGCTCTTGCAGATTACTGTTGTGAAATAGACTGTGATCATCCCACCTTTATAAGAAAGAACTCAGATAAGAGATATACAGAGCCCCATCATTTGATTCCTATGGCTTTTTCGGAGAAGTTCAAAGTGTCATTAGACGTAGAACAAAACATCGTTTCCCTTTGCAGCAACTGCCATAATCAGATCCACTATGGGAAGGATGCGGATATTCTGATCAAACAACTTTATTGTGCAAGAAGAGAGCTTTTGGAAGACATTGGAATTCATGTCAAGTTGAATGATCTCTTGAAAATGTATCAGATCAATGATGAGCAATAGCACATCCGGACGTAAGTATGAATATTCCATCTTGAACAGTACGCCCGCAATCGGGGTGGCGAACTGGCGCCTGCGGGAGAATATCACGGATGATAAGATTTCCGTCCTCAATGCACATACATGGAGAAAAGGAATGGGAACGTTTTCAACTCATACTGGCGGAATTCGTCAGTGAGTGCAACCGAAGATAGATATAATAACCACCGATAATATGACTTTTTCTTGATAATGATCGGTGACAGTATTACACTGATAGTATCCATGGATCCAATCCATGGATTCGATGGGATTCCGTATGAGAAGTAGTAGGAGAGTATGCGAATGCTGGAATACGATTATGAGAAAATGTATGATTCCTTTCTGGGTGTGAATACGAAGGAGCCGGATTCGAACTATGAGGATTCGGCTTTTGCTCGTGTAGAGGAAGAATCCGATTACTATCGATATGAGGTAACTCCCTTTGAGGCTCTGGCGATAACCTGTGAGCAGTTATCCATCAAGCCGACGGATTGTGTGGTAGACTTTGGCTGCGGCAAGGGAAGAATCCTGTTTTTCTTCAATAATTTCTATCTCTGCAGGGTCAAGGGAATTGAATATGATGATGAGATATATGAGACATTGCTGGATAATGTAGCATATTATTCGGTACGGTTTCACGGACGGGAGGAGCAGATCGAGACCTATCACATGCGGGCAGAGGAGTATGAGGTCAGGAAGGAAGATAATATCTTCTACTTCTTCAATCCCTGTGCACCGGAGTATTTCGAGACGATATTAGAGCATATCATCCTGTCCATTGAAGCGTCTCCGAGACGGGTGACCCTGATCTTATATTATTGCTCCGATGAATATACGAAGATCCTTCGGGATATGCAATGGAAGCAGCGGCGTCTGATCAGGCTCCCGGGATATTCGGAGGATCCGTATGAGACGATGTACCTGTTCCAGAATCCGCTGTAATAATTTGTCTTAGATGATAGAAAAATTCATAATGAAGAAATAACAGGATCCGGCCGAGTCTTGCGCAACGTCTTTGCTTGTATTATAATGATTCAATCGATGGATATCGTAGGAATCAGGAATTCCGTTATTATATTATACAAAGGAGATCAGTTATGAAACGAGTCATATACGGTATCGATTGAGCTTGCGGAGATCGCGGACGACAAGGCAATCACCGATGATACGGTGTTGACGGTTGCCAAGACCTCAGCCAAGGCGGCACTTGAGGAAAAGGAATGCGATAGCAAGGTGGATCTGGAGATTGCTGCGGAGGTTCAATCCTCCTATTCCATCGAGATTACGAAAGTCCCATGTACGAATTGCTATGGCACCGGAATCCTATGCCCGGGCGATCACGAAACACCGGGAATTGATTATGAAGGATGTCATGGAACCGGCGTGAACGATGTAGACGGAATGACCTGCAATCATTGTAATGGTTCGGGAACGGAAGCCTGCCAGTACTGTCATGGTACCGGCAACTGCGAACGATGCAACGGAACCGGTCAGGTTACGTGTTATGTTATTGATCAGCACACTACATGTCCGGTTTGTGACGGCACCGGATTTGAATGATCGGATGAGGAAGGATGTCCATTTCAAAAGCGTTGACATAACGACATGGATGAAATGACATGAGGATTGGTTGGAGGTACTGTAGATGGAACATATTGTTATTATAGTGTTTACGGTGTTCGTATTTGCTGCCATTAGCATCTACATTATCAGGTTAATAAAAAAGGGAACGCGCAGTCATAGAGAGTATGATCCGGATAAAAGGAACAAGTACTCATATCCTCAGTTTGTCGGAATTATTTGTTAAAAAGAATATAGAATTAGATTATGGAGTTATACGGGTAGATGCGTTAATAGCACAGTTGTACCGGCCGTCAGATCATATTGGTGAGAATGATATGCTTGCTATTATTCAGGAAATTAATGCGTACAGGATTAATTGAGAGCACAGAGGATTCCTTTATTTGCTGCTTGCAACAGACATTTGCCTGTATTATAATGGTACAATCAGTCAATAATAAAAGCGCTTATTGATACTTTTCGTGACATGAATAGAGAAAGATTGAAAAGGAGGCATTATCATGGCACAGACACAGATTACAAAGGATATGATCATTGCAGATGTATTGGCGGTTGATCCGACGATCGCGATGGTCCTTATGCAGTCCGGCATGCACTGCGTCGGCTGTCCGGCATCACAGGGTGAGGCATTGGAAGAGGCATGTGCAGTTCATGGATTAGATCCGGACGACGTGCTTGCAGATGTGAATGAATATCTTGCCGAGAAGGCAGCTAATTAAACAATTATCATAGATCGATCGTTTCCAGACTCTTCATCGAAGCCTTCCAGGACAGAAGTGTAACCACTGCATAGATGAGGATTCCGCATAGCAGGATGATGAGCTGGATCGGAAGATCTGAGGATTCCGCGGAATTAAGGAAGCCAAGACCCGGGATATGATGCAGGGTCTCGCCGATTCCCACTGTCAGGAAAGCCATGACCGCGAATATGACAAATGGCTTGCCGAAGTAGTAGGCGGTCTTGAAGAATAACCGGATGAAGAAGTAATTAAATTCCGCAAATATGATCAGTACAAATGCGAGATAGACCGGATTCGGGAACATCATCACATTCGTCTGATAGGCAGCGGCATTCTTCATTACGGTCATTCGAAGGATCGTGAAGACTGTATTTAAGACAAATGCGATCATTTTCAAAGTCACGGAAAAGATGTATTTGGACGTGACGATATCTTTCTTGGCGATCGGCAGCAGAACGGAATAATGGATGTCGTCTGCTTCTCTTGCAGCCTGAAATGAATGAAACAGACCGAAGCTGACGAAAAATGCGCCGACTAAGATCGGGTACTGCGGAATAAAGGTCATACATGCAAATACAAGAAAGAGAAAGCTTAGCGGCGAGGAAGCAAGCTTGATTTCTTTATTCAGTAATTTGATCATGGCGCGCCTCCTTCTCTAATCGTAACATGATATCTTCAATGTTGTCTTTACCGGTATCGGATCCGGTGTTCTCACTGTATGTCTGAATGAACTCCTGCTTCGGCAGAGATACGATGATCTGTCCCCTGCGGATATAGGTAATATGGGAAGCACATTTATCCAGATCGGAGGTAATATGAGTGGAGAAGAGGATCGTCGCACCGCGCTTAACAACCTCCTGAAATACATCTAAGAGCTCATCTCTGGAAAATGGATCTAGTCCGCTGGTCGGCTCGTCTAAGATCAGGAATTCTGCCTTGTGCGACAGGGCAAGTGCCAGATTCAGCTTGACCTTCATGCCCTCTGACAGCTGCTCCGGTGTCTTATTCTCTTTTAATTCAAATAAGTTAAGATAATGACGGTAGATATCCTCATCCCAATTATCATAGAAGGTCTTCGTTACAGCAACGATATCTTTGATTTTTTTCTTCTTGTAAGAATTGGCGGTACCGGCTGCATAACCGATCCGCTGTTTGATCTCTTTCTCATGCTCTAAGAAATCCATTCCAAAATACCGAATCGTTCCGGCCGACGGGTGTACCAGATTAAGGATCGATTTGATCGTGGTCGTCTTACCGGCTCCGTTGCGTCCGATAAATCCCATGATACTTCCCCGTTCTACTTCAAATGTGATGTCCTTTAATTCAAATTCCGGATACTGCTTACAGAGACCGTTAACGGCTAATATAGGTTCCATGAAGTACCTCCTCGTTGATTCTGATATTTACCGGATGGCGGTAAGCAGAATCGTTTCATTCCTGCATTTCATACTTTTGCAATCATTTATAACA
>CACZRT010000069.1 GCA_902783585.1 uncultured Lachnospiraceae bacterium
AGGAATACAACCGTGTTATCGGAAATCTGGAGCTTGAACCACTGATTGCGATTCCTGTTTTCATTCACGATTTCCTCTGCATCCATCCGTTTAATGACGGAAACGGCCGCATGAGCAGACTGCTGACGACATTGCTTCTCTATAGGAGCGGATTTTATGTTGGAAAGTATATCTCACTGGAGGCTAAGATTGCAAAGAACAAGGATCTGTATTACGATGCGCTGTCCGCATCACAGGATGGCTGGCATGAGGGAACAGATGACCCGGTCCCGTTCATCAAGTATCTGCTCGGAACGATTCTTGCGGCGTACAAGGATTTTGAAGATCGTTTTGCGCTTGTGGAGATCAAACGATCTGCACTTGATACGGTACGGCTTGCCACACAGAATAAGATCGGACGCTTTACCAAGCAGGATATCCGTGAACTTTGTCCGGCACTCAGCATAAGTTCCGTAGAAGGCGCTCTTCGGAAGCTGGTGGCTTCCGGTGAACTGAAACGGGAGGGAAACGGCAAAAGCACCTGCTATTACAGAATCAAATAGGATTCCCTTAAAAATCTTCCCCTGCCTTAACCGTTTTAACACGGAAGATAAAATACAGGACATGGCAGAGCCAAACCACTGCCAGAATGATACACGGAATCCAGATTCCTTTCCTCGCCATCATGAAGAATCCAAATCCCATCAACAGTGTCACGGTCGTTATGATGGAGATCTTAGTCTGCAGGAGCATGCCCCTCTTTTCGACAAAGGATTCCAAGTGCTTTTTATATAATTTCGTTCCTATAAACCAGTCATGCAGCTTTTCCGAACTATTGGCAAAGCAAAAGAGCGTTGCCAGATAAAACGGAGTCGTCGGCAGGATCGGCAGAAAGATTCCGACCGTTCCGAGCCCCAGACAGATACACCCTAATAGGATAAATATGATTTTCTTGATCTTCATACACCGTTACCCCGACTTGATCTCTTGGATTCAAACTATTAGATTTACAGCTTGCTCCAATTCCAGTTAGTCTTGTCTAATCCTAAATAGTATACCTGATTAGATAATCTAAATCAAGAAAAACATCCTATCAGAAATCCCCCTGTTGTCCTTAATACATTTCCTCCTTGTCTATATATCAAGATCGAACCTTAGCATACAATTTTGTACACTGCATAAACAGGATAGACATGTATCTTTTCATATTCACTGAAATTTTCCAAAGATACTCTAATACCAAATGGAATTTTAGGAAACTGTTTCAAAAAACTATACATGCTCTGCATACTTCCTTTCTTGGATGCCTTTACCTCAATGGGATATATTTCATTTTTCTTTTGGATAACATAGTCTATCTCCGCGTTGGCTCCGGATCTGTACCAATAATAAAGTGAAGATTCCGAATATGCATCCATATATTTGATAATTTCAAGTCCTGTCTGCATTTCAACTATATCCCCTTTATTTAGGTCATCAAAAACCTCAGCCACTAATATATCGTTCGCTTCCAATCCGCATTCTGTAAGATAAATACCGGTATCAAAAACAATTAGTTTTTTGTTAGTTTCCTTTTCAGATGTTCCTAAAGGCAAAGTATCACAAGAGGTAGCCTTTACAGGAAAGATTAATCCTGCTCTTCTTAACAGTCTTATACTTTCTTCAAAATAATACGCACTAATGCCGGTAATAGCAGAAGATGCTTTTGTCTGTGAACACACATTATGAATCGAATATTCAAATACTCTTCTCAATATATCTGATGAGACATTTTTGTCATATTTATCAAAATCATCTATCATATTTTGAAGAATATCTCTATGAATTCTTTGACAAGCAAGTATACTTCTGCTTTCCTTATATTCTGCAACTGCTTCAGGCATTCCCCCAACTACCAAAAATGTTTTATATTCCTGAATCAATTTATCATGTGCAATCTTATTCTCCAACCCGCCTGAATAATTATCAAGATATTGTAGTAACCCGTTCTGTTCTATTCCACGAAGAAATTCTCTGAAAGAAAAAGGATACATGTAAATGCTCCTTACCCTGCCCACAGGAAAATCCATTTTACCCGTATCATCTTTTTTATAAAGAACGAACTCAAGTAACGAACCAGCTGAAATAATATGAAGATCCGGTCTTTCCTCATAAAAATACCTTAATGCAGTAATTGCCCTTGGACATGCTTGTATTTCATCTATAAAAATCAGAGTTTTCCCTGCAACTATTTGTGTCTGTGACTCTAGTTCAATGCTTATCAGAATGTTGCTAATATCTATATCTCCCTCAAATAATGAATGCAACGATATCTGCTTCTCTAGATTAATCTCAATATAAGAATCAAATTTTTTTGCAAGATTTCTTACCGCCGATGTTTTTCCACATTGTCTTACTCCCCTTAAAAGTAAAGGTTTCCTTCGATTTTCATTCTTCCAATTATATAAATAGGAATCAATATCTCTTTCAATATACATTAATTACCACCTTCATTCATAATAATTAATAAAATTATATCATTCGATTTGGAATTTGCCAATCAAAAAATATAGCATTAATTCAATTTTGCCAATCAGAAAAATGGATTATTTTTAAATTTGCCAATCAAAAAAAACAAAGTGTGAACCATGCATATAGGGCACAGTCCACACTTTATAAATACTATAATTGATGTGGCCCCCGCGCATATA
>CACZRT010000070.1 GCA_902783585.1 uncultured Lachnospiraceae bacterium
ACAACTATACGAAAAGTTGGGATTTTATGATTCCGGAGAAATGGAAATATGGATATAGTGCTCTATAATAATATAACTTCCAGTTTATCTTAGGAATACTATCGTAAAAGGGAGATATAATATAGATTCGCTTTAGAAAACGTATAAAAGCAGATAGGATAGGAATCAAGAATTGATCTAAGGTTTTATCCGCATATAGATGATAGATGAAAAAACAAAAAGTGATAGTAAGGAGTACAGATCATGGCAGAGCGTAAGAACATTAAGGACTATATTAAGATCAGAGGTGCAAATGAGCATAATTTGAAGGGCGTGGATATTGATATCCCGAGAAATGAATTAGTGGTTATGACGGGACTTTCCGGATCGGGGAAGTCTTCGCTTGCCTTTGATACGATCTATGCGGAGGGACAGAGACGGTATATGGAATCACTGTCCTCCTATGCGAGAATGTTCTTGGGTCAGGCGGACAAGCCGGATGTGGAGCTGATCGAAGGTCTGTCACCAGCGATATCCATTGACCAGAAATCAACGAATCGGAATCCGCGTTCCACAGTAGGAACGGTAACGGAGATCTATGATTATTTCCGATTATTATATGCGCGGATCGGGATTCCGCATTGTCCGAACTGCGGGAAGGTGATCGCGCGCCAGACGGTAGATCAGATGGTGGATGCGGTCATGGAGCTGCCGCAGGGAACGAAGTTCCAGCTTTTGGCACCGGTAGTGCGGGGCAGAAAGGGACGCCATGAGAAATTACTTGCGAGTGCGAAGAAGAGCGGCTATGTCCGTGTGATCGTCGATGGGAATCTCTATGATCTGTCAGAGGAAATTACCTTAGATAAGAATATTAAGCACAGTATTGATATCGTGGTGGATCGTCTGGTCGTCAAGGAGGGTATGGAGCAGAGACTGGCAGATTCGATCGAGACGACACTGAAATTGGCAGAGGGCACGATGACGGTGGATGTGATCGGCGGCGAGCAGATGAATTTCAGCGAGAGCTTTTCCTGTCCGGACTGTGGGATCAGTATAGATGAGATCGAGCCGAGAAGCTTTTCATTTAACAATCCATTTGGCGCATGCCCGGTCTGCAATGGACTAGGGTATAAGATGGAATTTGACATTGACCGTATGATTCCGGATCGGCGATTGTCCATCAATGAAGGCTGTATTCAGGTAATTGGCTGGCAGTCTTCGAGCAAGGAAGGAAGCTTTTCCCGGGCATTATTGGATGCAATGGGGAGAGAATATGGGTTTGACATGGATACACCATTTCAGGACTATCCGGAAGAGATTCAGGAACTCTTGATCTATGGAAAAGGAAGTCGGGAAGTGATGGTCCACTATAAAGGGCAGCGTGGAGAAGGTAATTATCCTATCACCTTTGAGGGCCTTATTGAGAATGTGAAGCGCCGGTATCGGGAATCGACCCAGACGATGCGCGAGGAGTACGAGACCTATATGTCGATCACTCCTTGCGAGGAGTGTCACGGGAAGCGTCTGAAGGCAGAATCTCTGGCAGTGACAGTAGATGATAAGAATATTGCTGAGGTGACGGAAATGTCGATTACGGATCTGCATGATTTCATGGAGAATCTGACAATCACTGACCGGCAGCACCTGATCGGTGATATGATCATTAAGGAGATCCGGGCTCGTGTGCAGTTCCTGATGGATGTGGGACTGGATTATCTGGCACTGTATCGTCCGACGGGAACGCTCTCCGGTGGCGAGGCGCAGAGAATCCGTCTGGCTACGCAGATCGGTTCGGGGCTGGTCGGCGTGGCATATATCTTAGATGAGCCGAGTATCGGACTTCATCAGCGGGATAATGATAAATTGATCGCGACACTTAAGCGTCTGCGTGATCTTGGCAATACCCTGATCGTGGTCGAGCATGATGAGGATACTATGCGCGAGGCGGACTTTATCGTGGATATCGGACCGGGCGCCGGCTCGTACGGCGGCGAGATCGTTGCGACCGGAACGGCAGAGGATATCATGAAATGCAAGAAGTCCATTACCGGCGACTATCTTAGCGGACGGAAGAAGATTCCGGTGCCGGAGACAAGAAGAACGCCTACCGGCTGGATCGAGGTTGCCGGTGCCAGAGAGAATAATCTGAAGAATATCAACGTGAAGTTCCCTCTGGGGGTTATGACCTGTGTGACCGGTGTATCCGGGTCGGGGAAGAGCTCTCTGGTCAATGAGATCCTCTATCGCCATTTGGCAAGAGATTTGAACCGTGCAAAGGAGAAGCCGGGCGATCATGATGATATACTCGGAATGGATCAGTTGGACAAGGTGATTAATATTGATCAGTCTCCGATCGGACGGACATCCCGTTCCAATCCGGCGACCTATACCGGCGTCTTTGATATGATCCGGGATCTGTTTGCGTCGTCAAAGGACGCGAAGGCAAGAGGTTATGGCAAGGGACGGTTCAGCTTCAATGTGTCCGGCGGACGCTGTGAGGCATGCAAGGGCGACGGTATTATCAAGATTGAGATGAACTTCCTGCCGGATGTCTATGTCCCGTGTGAGGTCTGCCATGGCAAGCGGTATAACCGGGAGACCTTGGATGTGAAATATAAGGGTAAGAGTATTGCGGATGTTCTGGATATGACGGTAGATGAGGCTTGTGAATTCTTCGAGAATCTTCCGTCGATCCTGCGTAAGATCGAGACTCTGCGGGATGTGGGACTTGGCTATATCAAGTTAGGGCAGCCATCTACAGCTCTGTCCGGCGGCGAGGCACAGCGAATCAAGCTGGCAACCGAGCTTAGCAAGCGCGGAACCGGTAAGACCATTTATATTTTAGATGAGCCGACGACCGGACTTCATTTTGCGGATGTGCATAAGCTCATCAATATCCTGCAGCGGCTGACCGAGGGCGGGAATACGGTCGTGGTTATCGAGCATAACATGGATGTGATCAAGACGGCAGACTATATCATAGATATGGGACCGGAAGGCGGCGTCGGCGGTGGTACGGTTGTCACGCAGGGCACACCGGAGCAGGTAATAAAGTGCAAGAAGAGCTATACCGGACAGTATCTGAAGAAGTATGTGAAATAATGGAAACCG
>CACZRT010000071.1 GCA_902783585.1 uncultured Lachnospiraceae bacterium
CAGTTGACGGGACTTGAACCCGAACCCACTTGCGTGGACATGAACCTGAATCATGCGCGTATGCCAATTCCGCCACAACTGCTTATAAGATATGAATGCTGCAACGACCTGCTCTGTGCCGTGCAACATTCATATTATGCCATACTTGTTCCTGAAATTCAAGACTTATTTTTTAATAATTCTAAATTATTCCTAAATACCAATCCTCTCTTTCTATTCTGAAATATCGATTGGCTTTCTTCGATACTATCCCGGAATACCGATTGTCCCCTACTCTTCCACCGGTACTGCCGTCTCGATGATATGATCCATAACCTTATCATAGACAGCCGCATATGCAAGCTCTTCCTTGGAATAGTTCTGTGTCAGGTATTCTTCGCTCATTCCGCTGTTTTCTGCGATTTCCTTCGCAATGTATTCATCGATGTCTTTCTGTTCGATCGTATATCCCTGTTCCTTTGCGATCGCGCAGACTACCATTTTCTCTTGCAGGAGCTCCTTCATGTAATCCTCTGCTCCCTGCTTGTAGCCCTCTATGGTATACGGATTGCCGTCGTCATCACAATAGTAGGAAACGAAGGTTTCAAAATCCATGCCGTTGCTTTCTGCGGATTCCTGAGCGGCCTTGATCGTCTCTTCAGTCAGTTTCTTCAGCTCTGCCTCCGGATATTCATTGATCGTGGAATTATCGATGACCTTCGTGATCAGCTCCTGCTTCATCTGTGTATCGGCAATATTCTGCTTGTAGGATTCATAATCCATGCGCAGAGCATCCATATAGGAGTTCACGGTATCGTAATTGGTATTGGCCGCTACCAATTCATCCGTAAGCTCTGACGGATAATCTGTTACGATGATGGAATTGATCGTGCATACAAAGGTGGCAGGCTTGCCGGCAAGATCCGGATTGTTCTTATAGGGATCAGGAAATGATACATTCACTTCAATCCCCTCTTCGCCTACCTCATGTCCAACCAGCTGATCTTCAAAATCATCAATATAACTATGGGATCCAATCACCAGTGTTGTGCCTTGGCCTTCTGTATTACCGCCCTCAAAGGCGACTCCGTCACAATAACCGATATAATCCAAGTTAATCGTATCGCCCATCTTCACGGTTCCCTCTGTGACTTCTCTGGATTCCCCGCACTGCTGCAGAAATGCATCGACCTGTGCCTGAAGCTCTTCATCAGAGACCTCTGTGGACATGACTGTATATTCGACTCCTTCATACTGTCCAAGTGTAACATTTCCACTGTAATCCGGAAGAAGGTTGCCACACCCCGTCAGAATTCCCATGCAAAGTCCGGTGACTGCTATGATTGATATTATCTTTTTCTTCATTATTATGGTCCTCTTTCATTTTTTATGCGTTTCATAATACCACACCTGTATTTAAAAAGGAAGTCCTTCACAAAAATATCACATTAAAAGTAAATGAACATTTACTTACTAAATGGGTATTCACCAAATTGTCAGCCTACTTTACTTTTCATAAATCAATTATCTAACCTTTTACATCTTTCTTTACAGAGCCACCACAATATCTTGTGGTACTTTTTTAAAAACAATCCAATATTTTGTGTTTTTCATATAGACAAACAATATGGACAATGCTATAATGAATTCTCGTAGGAGTATGTAATATACACTCTGTTCTAAGAAGATCGCATGAGATAGAAGCTGTCATACGGAGGAGTGTATAACCAGAGAATAATAAGAAGTGGGGAAAGGCTATGCAGGTAATTAAGAGAGATGGTCGTGCAGTCACATACGACCGAAGCAAAATCGTGACCGCAATCCAGAAGGCTAATGCGGAGGTATCACCGGATGAACAGGTATCGGTAGATACGATCGACAGTATCATTGAGTACATCGAGAGCAAGAACCGGGTTCGTATGCTGGTAGAGGATATTCAGGATATTATCGAGCAGAAGTTGATGGCGGAGGGCAAATTCGTTCTTGCCAAGACTTATATCATCTATCGTTATTCCAGAGAGTTGGTTCGTAAGGCCAATACGACCGATGAATCTATCCTTAGTCTGATCAAGAACAGCAATAAGGATGTTATGGAGGAGAATTCGAATAAGAATGCGACCGTGGCATCTACCCAGCGTGATCTGATCGCCGGTGAGGTATCGAAGGATCTGACCAAGCGTATATTGCTTCCGGAGAAGATCTCCAAGGCTCATGAAGAAGGCGTCCTTCATTTCCACGATTCGGATTATTTCCTTCAGCCGATCTTCAACTGCTGCCTGATCAATATTCAGGATATGTTAGATAATGGAACGGTGATGAATGGTAAGCTGATCGAGAGTCCGAAGAGCTTTCAGGTTGCCTGCACCGTCATGACACAGATCATATCTTCGGTTGCCAGCAGCCAGTACGGTGGACAGTCCGTGGATATCCGTCATCTCGGCAAGTATCTGCGTAAGAGCTATGACAAATATAAGAATCGTTTTATTGAACAGTTCGGTGATCGCGTATCAGAGGACGTGATCGAGGATATGGTGAAGGAGCGTGTGGAGGACGAGCTTCGTTCCGGCGTTCAGACCATTCAGTATCAGATCAATACCCTGATGACCACGAACGGCCAGTCTCCATTTGTTACCTTATTCCTGTTTCTGGATGAGCATGATGAGTATATCAAAGAGAATGCCATGATCATTGAAGAGATTCTGCGCCAGCGGTTGGAGGGTATCAAGAATGAGCAGGGCGTCTATGTAACACCGGCCTTCCCGAAGCTGGTATATGTATTGGATGAGTGCAACTGCCTGAAGGGTGGCAAGTACGATTATATAACTGAGTTAGCTGTCCGCTGCTCCGCTAAGCGTATGTATCCGGACTACATCAGTGCGAAGATGATGCGTCAGAATTATGAGGGCAACGTCTTCAGTCCGATGGGCTGCCGCAGCTTCCTCTCTCCTTGGAAGGATGAGAACGGAAATTACAAGTTCGAGGGACGGTTCAATCAGGGCGTTGTATCCCTGAACCTTCCACAGATCGGTATCCTTGCGAAGCATGATGAGGATAAGTTCTGGGAGCTGTTGGATGAGCGTCTGGAGCTTTGCTACGAAGCGCTGATGTGCAGACATAATGCACTGGTCGGTGTGACCTCCGATGTCAGCCCGATCCATTGGCAGTATGGTGCGATCGCCCGTCTGAATAAGGGTGAGAAGATCGATAAATTATTATATAACGGCTACTCTTCTATTTCACTGGGCTATATCGGATTGTATGAGGTTACCAAGCTTGTAAAGGGTGTCAGCCACACCGATCCGAAGGGAACGGATTTTGCACTCCGTGTTATGAATCATTTACGGGAGGCAACCGAGCGCTGGAAGGCACAGACCGGTATCGGATTTGCTCTGTATGGAACGCCGGCAGAGTCCTTGTGCTATCGTTTTGCACGCATCGATAAGATCCGCTTCGGCACGATCGAGGATGTCACCGATAAGGGATATTACACCAATTCTTACCATGTAGATGTTCGTGAGAAGATTGATGCATTCAGTAAGTTCCAGTTCGAGAGCCAGTTCCAGAAGATCAGCTCCGGCGGTGCGATCTCTTATGTTGAGATCCCGAACATGCGGAATAACTTAGAGGCGCTTTCCGAGGTGGTTCGTTATATCTACGATAATATTCAGTATGCAGAGTTCAATACCAAGTCTGACTACTGTCATGTATGTGGATATGACGGAGAGATCTTAGTCAATGATGATTTCGAGTGGGAGTGCCCACAGTGCCATAACAAGGATCATTCCAAGATGAATGTTACCCGTCGTACCTGCGGATACCTGGGCGAGAATTTCTGGAATGTCGGCAAGACTAAGGAGATCAAGGCGCGGGTATTGCATCTGTAGAATGCTGTTGATCTGCATGACTGCTGATTGTCCTTTAATGATCGGCAGCAGCAGAACGTCAGTCATTCTGAACACAAATAATATATGAACTACGAAAGCATCATGTTCCCATGATGTATCTATCATAGGCCGGACGGCATATATAGTTGACGATCGGATTCATTCGTCAGATCGCCGCTATGTATGCCGTCGTGGTAACAAGAGGAGTATAAGTATTATGAACTATTCAGACATCAAACAGTACGACATTGCCAATGGACCGGGTGTCCGGATCTCCCTGTTTGTCAGCGGATGTACCCACCACTGCAAGGGGTGCTTCAATGAAGAGACCTGGGACTTTAATTATGGGAATCTCTTCACATCCGCAACCATTGATACCATCTTGGAATATATGAAGCCGGATTATATCCGGGGACTGACACTGCTCGGCGGCGAACCATTTGAGCATACGAATCAATTCGGTCTTCTGCCGTTAGTACAGGCAGTGAAGGAGCGCTATCCGGATAAGTCCATTTGGTGCTATTCCGGTTATCTCTTTGATAAGCAGATCATGAATGAAATGGTTCCGAAATGGCCGGAAACCACGGAATTCTTATCCTTCATCGATGTTCTGGTGGACGGTCCGTTTGTCGAAGATCAGAAGAAGGTCGGGCTCCGCTTCCGGGGTTCCGAGAACCAACGGATCATCTGCGTGAGGGAATCCATGCGGACGGGCAAGATCGTTCTGTGGGATGAGACACAGGATTTCTTCCCGAAGGGGGCAGAGGTTCCGAATCCATAACAGAAAGGAGTTACAAGCATGAGTGACACAAAGATCCCTTACAAAATCTATTTAAGCGAGGACGAGATTCCGAAGCAATGGTATAATCTGCGGGCAGATATGAAGAATAAGCCTGCCCCGCTCTTAAATCCGGGGACCAGACAACCGTTAAAGGCAGAGGAATTAGCTCCTATTTTCTGCGAAGAACTGATCAAGCAGGAATTGGATGACACGACCGCTTATTTTGATATTCCGGAGGAGGTTCAGTATTACTACAGAACCTATCGGCCATCTCCGACGATCCGAGCTTACAATCTGGAGAAAGCCTTAGGTACACCGGCCAAGATTTATTACAAGTTTGAGGGCAATAACACCAGCGGCAGCCACAAGCTGAATTCCGCTCTTGCTCAGGCTTATTATGCAAAGAAGCAGGGTCTAAAAGGTGTTACCACAGAGACCGGTGCCGGACAATGGGGAACTGCCCTGTCCATGGCATGCGCGTTCTTCGGCTTAGACTGTAAGGTATATATGGTTAAGGTATCCTATGAGCAGAAGCCGTTCCGTCGGGAGGTTATGCGAACCTATGGTGCGAGTGTCACTCCGTCTCCTTCCACAGAGACCGAGATTGGACGCAAGATCTTAGAGAAGCACCCTGGCACGACAGGAAGCTTAGGCTGTGCGATCTCCGAGGCTGTTGAGGTTGCCACCACACATGAGGGATACCGTTATGTTCTTGGAAGCGTGTTAAATCAGGTATTATTACATCAGTCTGTGATCGGTATTGAAGCAAAGGCTGCACTGGATAAATACGGTGTGAAGCCGGATATCATCATCGGATGTGCAGGCGGCGGCTCGAATCTTGGCGGTCTGATCGCACCATTTATGGGAGAGAAGCTTCGCGGCGAACAGGATTATCGTTTCATTGCCGTTGAACCTGCGTCCTGTCCAAGCTTCACCAGAGGAACCTTCGCTTATGATTTCTGCGATACCGGTATGATCTGTCCGTTAGCGAAGATGTATACGTTAGGAAGTGACTTCATTCCTTCTCCGAATCATGCGGGTGGACTTCGATTCCACGGTATGAGCACGATCCTGTCACAGCTCTACCATGATGGATATATGGAGGCAGTTGCAGTAGAACAGACATCCGTCTTCGAAGCAGCCGAGATGTTCGCAAGAACAGAAGGAATCCTTCCTGCACCGGAAAGCAGCCATGCGATCCGCGGCGCGATCGATGAGGCCTTAAAGTGCAAGGAAACCGGCGAGGAGAAGACAATCCTCTTCGGTCTGACCGGAACCGGATACTTCGATATGGTTGCTTACGAGCACTACCATGACGGTACCATGACCGATTCCATCCCAACCGATGAAGACCTGGCACCATCGATCGATGCTGTTAAGGCGTTGAATCAGTAATTGATATTACATATTCTTCATAAAGCTTCCTATTGGCAGCTCTATGATACAGAAAGAAGTGCCGAAACTAGTGAGTTCGGCACTTCTTTTCTTTCTCTTATTATTATCTCTACCTCTATACTTTTATGGAGTCTATATTCCGCCCCCGAAGAATGTATGTTTCTGTTTCCAATCCTTCTACTTTGGATCGGTATGCACGCCCGTGCTCTTCAGTCTCGCCATAGCTCTTGCCAATGAGGCCTGCGAGATCCGGTATTCCTTGATACTCTGCTTCTGCTGCAGCTGCTCCCTTGCACGTTCCATCGCGGCTTCCGCACGGAAGGTATCGATTTCTTCCGGACGTTCGGCAGAATAGACCGTTACATTCACCTTATTATGATCGACCTGAATAAAACCGTCGGATACAATGACCTTCTGCCAATCGGCATGCTCCTCCGGACGGTATCTTAACTCTCCGATTTCCACCATTGTTACCATCGGAGCATGATTCGCCATGATTTCAATCTCACCGTCATATCCCGGGAAGATCAGCGAATGGCATTCTCCTTGATAGAACAGCCTGTCACATGCAACTATCTTTAATTCAAATGAACTCATGAATCCTTCACCTACTTCTCATCTGACAATCCCTGCTGCTTTTTCTCCGCCATGGCTGCTGCCTGCACTGTCATGCCAGCTGTTCCTTCTCCGCCATGGCTGCTGCCTTTGCCTTCACATCTTCAATGGTTCCCACATTGAAGAATGCAGCCTCCGGATAGTCATCCATCTCACCATTTAAGATTGCCTGGAAGCCCTTGATCGTATCCTCGATCGCAACGAATTTTCCGGAGGTACCGGTGAAATTCTCTGCTACATGGAATGGCTGGGACAGAAAACGCTGAACCTTTCTTGCCCGATAGACCGTCATTTTATCTTCATCGGACAGTTCTTCCATACCGAGAATGGATATGATATCCTGCAATTCCTTATATTTCTGCAAGGTCTCCTGCACCCGTCTTGCCGTCCGGTAATGCTCCTCGCCTACCACATCCGGCTCCAGGATCCGGGAAGTGGATTCCAACGGATCGACTGCCGGATAGATGCCCTGTTCCACGATCTTACGTGACAGAACCGTGGTGGCGTCAAGATGTGAGAAGGTGGTTGCCGGAGCCGGATCCGTTAAGTCATCCGCCGGAACATAGACCGCCTGTACGGAGGTTACGGAACCCTTTCTGGTCGAAGCGATACGCTCCTGCAATTCTCCCAGCTCATTCGCCAGTGTCGGCTGATAACCAACCGCAGATGGCATACGTCCAAGCAGGGCTGACACTTCAGAACCGGCCTGCACGAAACGGAAGATATTATCAATGAATAACAGCACATCCTGATTCTTCACATCCCGGAAATACTCGGCCATGGTAAGACCGGTAAGTCCTACCCGCATACGGGCTCCGGGTGGTTCATTCATCTGTCCGAATACTAAGGCTGTCTTATCTAAGACGCCGGATTCCTTCATTTCGATCCATAAGTCATTCCCCTCTCTGGACCGCTCTCCTACACCGGTGAAGATGGAATAACCGCCGCTTTCCGTTGCAATGTTATGGATCAGCTCCTGGATCAGCACCGTCTTACCAACGCCGGCACCGCCAAATAATCCGATCTTACCACCCTTGGCATACGGAGCCAGCAGATCAATGACCTTAATTCCGGTCTCGAGCATCTCTACGACCGGGCTCTGCTCTTCAAATGTCGGCGGTTCCCGGTAGATGCACCAATGTTCGCCGTCATCTAATTTCTCGCCGTCGTCCAAGGTGTCTCCCAAGACGTTGAACAATCGTCCCAGGGTCTGCTCTCCTACCGGAACAGAGATTCCGGCTCCGGTTGCGACCACGTCCATATCCCGGCATAAGCCTTCACTTGCCGACAGCATGATGCAGCGGACGATCTTCTGTCCAATGTGCTGGGAAACCTCCATGACACACTTCTTATCTCCGTTCATCACATACAAAGCATCCTTGATCTTCGGAAGCTTCTCAATATCTTCAAATTCCACATCCACAACAGGTCCGGAGACCTGCACGATCTTACCTATCTGTTCCATCCGTGAACATCACCTTTCTGTTAACTGCTGCTTCTTAATATATCTTATATCTTTTGCTCCGCCGATCACCGCTCGGCTTGCTGCTTCTTCTTTTTCTTCTTCAGTGCCTTGGCTCCGCCGATCACCTCTGTGATCTCCTGTGTGATAGCGGCCTGCCGCACCCGGTTATATTCGATCGAGAGATCGTGCAGCATTGCCTCCGCATTATCCGTCGCAGACTGCATGGCGATCATGCGCGCATTTTCCTCACAGGCGAAGGCTTCCACCAAAGCACCATAGATATATCCGGTCACATAATTATAAGCCAGACTATTCAGTACCTCATACGGTGACGGATATATGATATATTCGCCCGTATCATATTCCTGTGATGCCGCTTCTGCCAGCTCCTCAGAGGTCCGATTCTTCGCCGCCTGTTCTTCCCTTGCGCGCTCCAACAGCTCCTGATCGATGAATTCATGTGTTGCAAACGGAAGCAGCCTTGTCACCTCTGTCTCCTGCTTCATACTGTTGACCATTCGCGTGCAGACGATATAGACCTCATCCAGTTCTTCCTGCTGGTACAGCTCTACGATCTCTTCTGTGATCACACGTGCCCGATGGATCGTCGGATGATTGGTGGAGAACCGGAATTCCTTCTCTACGGAAGCTTGAATTCCTTCGAAGAAGTTACGTCCGACCTCACCGACAATGAACAGGCGCGGATTTTCAGACGTTTCTGCAAGCTGCTTAGCTTCCTTAATCACATTATGATTATAGGCACCTGCCATACCCTTATCACCGGTCAGCACGATAATACCACGCCGCTTGACTTTCTCTTGTTCATCTTCATCCCGATTGTCAAAATACAGATGCTCCATATCCGGAAAATGATAGAGGATCTCCCGGATCTGCTCCTGCAGGCTGTAGAAATACGGCTCCGTATTATCCAGCCTCTGTCTTGCCTTACGGAGTTTCATGGAAGACATCATATACATGGCGCGGGTAATCTTCATGGTATCATTGATACTCTTTATTCGATTTTGAATCTCTTTTGCACTTGCCATAGTGTTACGCTCTTATTATCTTCCTTCTATCCCACTGTCCTGATTCCTGGTCTGCCTTCGAAGGTCAGGCAGGTGATCAGGATATGATAAGCATTCATTCCAATGAACCCTTCTATTCTGTTGATCTATACACTCTATTCCGGACTCAGCAGCTTCTCCATCTTATAAGATCTTGCGGCTGTCTCGATGGACTCCCGAAGATCATCCGTCAGCTTCTTACCGGATACCAGTTCGGAGATCAGATCCGAATGATTCAACCGGAAATCCTCTAACAGATCCTTCTGGAATTCCTTCACCTTCGAAGGATCCAGATCACTGAATATATGGTCATTGGCTGCCACCAGTGTAATTACCTGCTCCGGCATACTGAGCGGGCTTCCAAGCGGCTGCTTTAAGAGTTCCATCAAGGATTTGCCGTGTGCCAACTGACGCTTGGTATTCTCATCCAGATCCGAAGAGAACTGGGTAAATACTTCCATTTCCCGATACTGTGCCAGATCGATACGGATACTTCCCGCTGCCTTCTTCATGGCATGGGTCTGTGCCGCGCCGCCGACACGGGATACGGAAAGTCCGACATTCACCGCAGGACGCTGACCGGCAAAGAACAATTCACTTTCCAGATAGATCTGTCCATCGGTAATGGATATTACATTCGTCGGAATATAGGCCGATACATCGCCTGCCTGTGTCTCTATGATCGGAAGGGCTGTAATCGAACCGCCGCCCGCCTCCGGTGTTAATCTGGAGGAACGCTCCAGCAGTCTCGAATGCAGATAGAAGACATCACCCGGATACGCCTCACGTCCCGGAGAACGCTCTAACAACAGGGAAATGGCACGGTATGCCACCGCATGCTTGGACAGATCATCATAGACGATCAGCACATCCCTTCCCTGATACATAAAGTATTCCGCCAATGCCGTACCTGCATAAGGCGCAATATACTGTAACGGTGCCGGATCTGACGCCGTCGCCGATACAATAATGGTATAATCAAAGGCTTCCGCCTTCTTTAAGTTATTCACTAATTTGGCAATTGTGGAAGCCTTCTGTCCGATCGCAACATAGATACAGACAACATCCTTACCCTTCTGGTTAATGATCGTATCGGTCGCGATCGAGGTCTTACCGGTCTGACGGTCACCGATGATCAACTCACGCTGTCCGCGTCCGATCGGGAACATGGAATCGATCGCCAGAAGTCCGGTTTCCATCGGAACCGCAACGGACTTACGATCTACAATACTTGGCGCCGGATTCTCGATCGGCCGGAATCCGTCTGCATCGATCTCTCCCAGACCGTCGATCGGCGCGCCAAGAGCGTTGATAATACGTCCGCAGAATGCGTCACCGACCGGAATACCCGCTGTCTTACCGGTACGCATCACTCTCGTGCCTTCCCGGATCTCTGTGTCACGACCGAACAGAATAACACCGATCTCATCGCGGCGGACATCCTGTACCATTCCCTTGATTCCGCTGTCGAATACAACGATCTCTCCGTAGAATGCATGTGCAATGCCATTCACATTGGCAATTCCGTCACCAACCCAGTTGACAATACCGACTTCCTTATCCTTGGCCTCTAACTCAAAATCAACGATCTCTGTCCGTAAGATCGAGATCAGATCTTCTTCATTAAACAGCTTATCTTTGCGGGCATCCAGAGCCTTATTTAAGGTCTGCTCCAGCTGGGCGATTCTTCCCTGCTCACTCCAGTCATACTCCTTCGTCCCAACCCGGATGATAAATCCGCTTTTTAATGATGTATCCTGAATCAGCTCTAATTCGATATCCGGATCGCCGCATTCCTTTGCCAGAAACCGACGGATACCATTCAGCTGCTCCTCTGACGGAGCTGTTACATATATGAGCTTTGCAGATGATACATTCTTCTCGGAATTATGGTCCTTCATCACGCTTCATCACCTGCTTTATTCAAGAATTCATCATACAAGGCACGGTCGAACTCCGCGCCGCTCTTGCTGCCTGCCATCTTGCCTGCAGCATCCACTACCATATCTGCGATCTCTTTCTCTGCTTTTTTCAGGATCTGCTCTTTTCTGGACTCTGCCTGCTTCTCAGCATCCTCTTTTAACTGCTTGGCAGCTTCCTCTGCGCTTCCCACGATCCGCTGATACTCCTGATCTGCCGTCTTTCTGGCCTCCTGAATGGTCTTCTTGGATTCGTCTTTCGCATTTTCCAGAGACTCCTCATACTGTGCCTTCAGATCCATCGCCTCTGCCTTTGCCTGCTTGGCCTCCTCATACTCCTCATCGGCCTCCTCCTGACGCTTGGCTATGATCCTCTGCACCGGCTTGAATAATACCAGACGAAATGCTACAAATAACACCAGCAGATTGATTATGGTAAACACAATATTCCATATCTCTATCTTAAGCATAGTACCTACCTGCCTCTCTGATTATTTTAACATTATGATGATCAACAAACCGATAACGAAACCATAGATAGCGGTTGCCTCTGCAAGCGCACAACCAAGGATCAACGTAGACTGGATCTTACCCTGTGCCTCCGGCTGTCTGGCAATACCCTCTACAGCCTTACCGGTTGCAAGACCGATACTGATACCTGCTCCAAGTCCGGATAAAACTGCTATAGCTGCACCAATCGCGATTAATGTTGTGTTCATGTTCTTTATCTCCTTTTCATAATTTATTGTCTTTCAAATCTACTGTATTACCGATCGACTCTTGTATGGATCTTCTGCAGTCCATTTTTTCTGATCCTGCCATATACGCTTTCATTTATTCGATCGCTTCCTTGATATAGATGGAGGTCAGGAATACGAATACATATGCCTGCAGCAATCCATCAAACAAATCAAAGTACATACTTAAGACGCCCGGAAGGATGATCGGACATACCTTTTTTAACAGCTCCATGATAACGAATGCACCCAGTACATTACCAAAGAGTCGCATACACAAGGAAAGCGGTCTCGTCACAAGGTCCAAGAGATTGATCGGCGATATGGTTTTTAACGCCCATTTCCCCACTCCTTTATGGACGATCCCTACGACCTGCACAAGAACGATACTCATAAGAGCCAGCGCGATCGTAACACGAATGTCCTTCGTCGGAGCCTTCATTCCGAAGATACCGATCAGATTGGCAACACCGATATAGATCAGTACCGTTGTCAAATATGGGGCATACCGTTTTCCTTCTTCCCCAAGCATGTTCTCGCATAGTCCGGTCAGCTTCGTCACGGCCAGTTCCACCGCGGCCTGACGCTTGCTGATGTTGTGAACCTTCAGTCCACGCGTCATGATAAATGCAAAAAGAATCAGAACGGCCATAATGATCCATGTGACCACCGTTGCCTCCGATACTTCGATCCCTCCGAAGATCGGAATCGTGAAGACGGTCTCACACTCCAATTCCTTCAGCAGATACTCTCCAACGCTCATCTGCTCATCTCCTTTATTCTATATTGTCACTTCATTCTTATATTCCAACCAACAGCTGCACATGTTATATAGTGTTCCGACCTACATGGAACTATCGGTCATACTTGCCTCTGCCGCATACAGCCGTGGTTTAATACCTTACTGTCATCTTTCAAATTGTTTCAAAACCATATTAAGTATAGTCTCAATGTCCTCTCATTTCAAGGGGATTTCCACATTATGCATCCTCTTCAAATGCCCGCCGGATGCTGTCATAATGCAGGAAAATTCCCTGCCCGGCATACGCCTTGATCTCGTCAAGATCGGCGATCTTATATTCCAGCGTCTCTTCCTCCTGAATATGCACATCCGCTTCATCGAAATCCAGATCAAACCGGTACACATCGACAAAATAATTATCGCCCTCGCCCGGATTCTCACGATGATAATCAAACAGGAATCCGCCGTCCGCTTCCGATACATCCAGTCCGGTCTCTTCCTTCACTTCCCGCATGACCGCCTCCAGCGAGGTCTCGCCTGCCTGTACACCGCCGCCGGATACTTCCCACCAGCCGGGCGCCCAGGACTTCGTCATTACCCGTCTTGTGATCAGGAACTTACCATCGGTTCGCCGGATCACGCCAAGCACCGTCAAATGATATTCGCCATCCTGCAGGCACCAGTCATTGCGCTGCATGATCCTGCCGGTCTTATTCTTATTCCTGTCGTAGATATCCCAATATTCCATCTTCTTATCCATTCTATCTAATTCCTTATCTTATATGCTTCCATTCCATCCAATACCGAACATACCCAATATAATATGCCGGGCTCAGCCCATCGGATCACCTAGGGTATCATAGAAACATTCCAACTGCCTTTGATCATCATTTCATCTGCAGCAGGATCTCCCGCGCCGTCTCCTCGTCTACCGGTGTCGCATAGACATTCGGTTCGAATTCCACCACATCACCGATACCCTTCTCTACCACGAACCGCAGCTTGCCATCCCGCACCTTCTTATCGGTATAGAGCTTCTTCACCAGTGCCTCGCGGTCAATATAATCCGGGATTGCAACCGGAAGCTCCGCTGCTTCTAACAGCCGGATCACCCGTTCCTTCTCATCCTCCGTCATATATCCAAGCCGGACAGAGAGCGCCGCCTGTGCCACCATGCCGATGGATACCGCTTCTCCGTGCAGCAGCCGGTAATCACTCAAGGTCTCGATGGCACGTCCCACCGTATGTCCGAGATTCAGGACTTCCCGAAGTCCGCTTTCTCTCTCATCCTTCATGACCACCTGATATTTGATCCGGCAGTTCTCTTCGGCGATATGCTCACAAGCTTCCTTTTCACAAGCAAGAATCTCCTCCATATGCGTCTCCAGATATTCAAAGAGATCATAATTGGCAAGGCAGGCATGCTTGATCGTCTCTGCCATACCGCTTGACAGCTGCCGCTTCGGCAAGGTCTTCCATGCCGCAATGTCAATATATACCTTCTTCGGCTGATTGAACAGACCGATCAGATTCGTTGCTCTCGGAGTATCCACCGCCGTCTTGCCGCCCACCGACGCATCTGCTGCCGCCAGCAGGGTCGTCGCATAATTAATAAATGGAACGCCGCGGCCGAAGGTTCCTGCGACAAAGCCTGCCAGATCCGTTACAACACCGCCGCCGACTGCGATCACACAGCAATCCCTTCGGTATTCCATTTCCAGCATGGCATCCTCCACATCTTCCTTGGTCTGACGGGTCTTGCTCTTCTCGCCGGCCGGGAACACGAACATATTCGCATGATATCCGGCATCCGTCAGCAGGTTCAATATCTTCTGCGCATAGAGCTCCTGCACGGTGCTGTCCGTCACCACCGCGAACTTCTGTATCTTACCGACCAGCCCCTGCTTCAGATCCTCGATCAGTTTGCCCGTAAGATTGAAGCCGATCTCAATATCATAGCTGTCATCCACAACCTTTTTCAGTTCCACTTGAAATGTACTCATCTTGTTCTCCCTATATCTCGTCTATATTCTACAACTGTTTCTTTCAACTAGTTCTCTCCCTGTTCTTTTTCATACTGCTGTTCTTTTTCATACTGCTCTTCATTTTCATACTGCTCTTCTGCCCTGACACTTCCCTGTCTGATCTGCAAGATCGGCAATCCTTACTTCTGAAATTTCTATTCCCACAGGATTCCCTTCAGACAGAGGTTTGGCTCCATCGTATCGAAGTTCCAGGTATGGAACGCATCACCTGCACAGTATTTATAATCCTTGCAATCCTTACACTTACCGGCTTTCCGGTAATCCTCCCGGAAGACCTTAAACTTCTGCTCCCAGACATCCTTCAGACGATCGGTGCGGATATTGCCCTGTACCAGCTCCGGACGCCGTTCGATATCCAGACACGCCCCGATGTTGCCATTATACATAATGCTTGCCGTATAGACACCGGCATTGCATAAGAAATACCATTTCCGCACCTCCCGTTCCATCTCCGGACCGAGATAATGACTGCAGCCATAAGAGACCTCCATCCTGCCCTTCTTACGGTACTCCCGAATGAAATCAAATAAGCGGATATATTCCTCTCTTGTAAGCAGCAGTTCCGGCTGCTCCTTCGCCCTGCCGATCGGCTCAATATTAATGACCCGCCAGGACCTGACACCAACCTTCGAGAAGATCTCGTACATCTGCTCTAATTCCTGAATATTCTGATGATGGATCACCGATGTGATCTGCACATGCTGGAATCCACCCTCTGCAAGCAGATTGCGAATTCCCTGCATCGTCCGTTCATAGCTGCCCGGAATCTGCCGGAACCAATCATGCGATTCCGGAAGTCCATCCACACTTATGGATATGGTCTTCATTCCCGTCACACGTAATTTATGCGCAACCTCCGGCGTGATCAGAGTCCCATTGCTGGTCATGCCCCACATAAATCCGAGCTTCTTGGCATACGCCATGATATCAAAGAAATCCTCTCTCAGAAGCGGTTCGCCTCCCGTGATACAGAGCCTGAGATC
>CACZRT010000072.1 GCA_902783585.1 uncultured Lachnospiraceae bacterium
AAAGAGCATAGATGCTCTTGGAACTTGCAGCGAACTAAGTTTTTTGGACCTTAACGATGCGGGAAGCTTCGACGGAAGTCCGGTTGCCAATCTGAAAAAACTGAACTTTCTTGACGTGGTTTCTGCGAATACGGATGCATATAATTATATAGATGGAGTCACTTTTGATGAATTGAAGATAGGCTGCCCGGGACAGACCGATTTATCCTGTATGGAACATGTATATAGGACAGATGCTCTTTACATATATTATTCAGAGATCACGGACATATCCGCTTTAAGCGGAAGGAATGACATAACGTATTTTGATATGTGCGGAACGAAAGTGAATGATCTGACGCCGCTTTGGGAGATGCCGAATCTAAGGGAGGTTCATGCCACCAACGAGCAAAAGAGTAATATTGAAACGGATATTGAGCTCCTTGGTGAGCCGCAGTTTGAAATCGTTTATGATTATTAAATACAGTGTATAACAATTATAGGGGGTTATATAAGTGAATGGAAAAGGTGTGCAGCACGCACACCTTTTTTGCGTTTGTTTATAGTACCATAGGATATATATGCAAAAAGAAAGCTTGTTGTGAGTGATCCCATAGGGACATTATAGAATTGAAAAAGGAGGTAAAATATGAATCAGAAAAGATGGAAAAAGAAAATATGGAAAAGACACTGTGCCGTAATGCTTGTGCTTGTGATGGTCATGACACTTTTTACGGGTGTGAGTGCACGGGCGGAGGAGCCTGATAACGGTCTGGTAATCGGTTGGGCGAATTGGGATGATGATGGTATAAGACCGTTTGATGAGGCTGTCGGATTTGATGAGGCATCCGGAGTATCAATTAAGAACGATAATGTTGTTGCTTTAGCTATGAAAGCCGGAGGTGAAAGAACGCCTTTGTCATCTGATGCAAACCTTGCAATTTATGGTGCGGATAATCAACCAATTATGGATGGTTCTGCAAGTATTACGCCATATGAAGATGAAAGCGGTCTTGTGGAAGGTTTCTTCATTGTTCGTTTTGAAGCTCTGGGCGACTATACCATAAGATATGAGGGATACAGTGTTGCTGTCAATGCAGGATTCCCGAGAGTGGGTATATACAGTACTGACGAAGTAAGTCAGGATAATCTGATTGGTACGAGTATTAATTATTTGGACGAAGCGTATAGTGCCAACAGAGATTATTATATCCTTGCATATGATGAGAAAGATGATGTAAACAACATTACCTTGAAGCGTACTATAACAAGCTGTAAGATATATGATGGTGAAGGGAATGATATAACCTCAGATTTTGCTGATGTTACTACGGTTGGAACTGAGGGGAAAGGCTACAAGGTAACCATTCAGGAAGAGGTAAGAGATTATTTTGTGTTCAAGGTAGATTTTCAAGAAGAAGAGCCATCTGATCCTTCTTCTGTTAGTGATGCGGAAGAATATATTGAATTCCGAGGTTCAAATGATGGTGATGGACCTGAGGGAGAAGTTGTAGAAGATGGTCTTGTGATCGGCTCCCCTTATGGAGAAGACGGCATTACCTTTGAAGGAGGAGACTTCCATAATTCTTTTGATATATCAATTAAAGATGATAATCTTATCATTTTAGGAATGAAAGAAGGAGAAGATATTGCTCCTATTTCACATGATGATTTAGATAAATTATCTATTACGGATGAAGATGATAATGAAGTATCCGGTGCAAACATTGATATAGGGTATTACTGGAACGATGAAACGGGAGAAGATGAAACGGATGAAGGCTTTTTTAGTATCAATATAGGTAGTATTGGTACCTATAAGCTGACCTATAATGATACTACCAGTGTACTGATCCATGCAGGAATGCCTTCTGTAGCAGCGTATAGCAGTGAGACAGTAAGTGGGGATACTCTGATAGGAAGAAGAGTACTATATAACTCTACGGAAAGAACATATTATATCAATAAATGTGATAAATCAGATGATGGGTGGGGTATCACATACACTATAAACGGTTATAGAATAGAAAATGACAGCTTGCCTGAGGATTATTTGGAGGATATGATTGCTGTTGAACCAACAGATGAGGGATATAAGGTTACAATAGCAGATGACAGGCAAATATGGTTTTCAATCGTTGTAGAATTTACAGAGACAAACTATTGGGAGGAAGACGGAGAAAGACTGGAGGATAGCTGGGAACGTGAAGAATGGATTGATTTTTCTCCTGATGAAGATGAAGACACCGGAGGGGGATTATGGCTTGATGGTGCGCCTCAGGCAGGGTTCTCAGGACGTTATATATCAGAGGACAATTATAAATATGGTGTCTATAATGATGCCATAGATGGTAATCAGTATTGGGTACATGCGGCTACTGTCCAGGAGGTGATTGATAAGCTTTCGGAGGTGGCCATAGGCGATACGGTGCCGGGATATGTTATTGATTTTGAGAGCGGTGTGATAAAGCTGGATAAGAATACCAATGTCACGAATACAGGATATATAACTGTAGTACCAAGCCAATACGGTGATAGAGAGCTTGCCCCGCAGTATGTAGCATCTTCGGGGAATCTGCATGGTATTAGCTTTGGTAATTCGACTTATGCTTATTACGTGAAAGAGGATGCAGATGGAGTATATACAGAGTTAACCGGAATGTCAGGCGCTGCTGGTGATTATATTGAATTGGGAGTTGATGATCCGATCCGTTTTCTTGAGTTTGAAAGAGGTAATCTTACGCCGGAGCAGACTGCTGTGTTTGAAGATCTTGTGGCTGCGGGTGATGGACTCATAGAGTATAAGGGTGTGTTCTATCGTGCTGAGCGCCATGATAATCATTATACCAACAGAGATGGCATTGAGGTAGATGACAGCTATTTCACATTTGCAAGTACGGAGCCTTTGTTGGAATTTGCGAATGACGCTGCCTATAATAATTTCATGGTAATATATAATGACTTTTTAGATAAGTATGCAGAATATCTTGATGAAACCGGTTATGCGGCTAATGGATACAGACGCGGAGACATTATGCCGGGAATCCATGTGAATCTATACTGCGATATGCAGTTTTCGGGTGATATGGGTAATCTGATCATTGGATATCCGGACAAATCACTTACAGGTGGCAAGCAATATGAAGCCACGATCGATGGTTCGGATGTTGAGATTACAGGACCGGATTCCTATCCTGATGATACATTGATTACTTCATATGGAGGACCATTTGGGCGCTCGCAATACAATCTTCGTACCTATGCAATTAACAGTACGCTTGATGTAAGTGGTACGGCAACCGGTGTGACCGCAGTTGTTCCGGAACCAAATGCACTTTCAGAGATGTCTTATGCTCAGAAGGATGCAATTGAAAATGGTGCTAAGCTTACGGTTGATGTAACCGCAAATGAGATTGACACAGATGGCACACTGGATGAAGACACGAAGGCGGCAGTTGATTCGCTTCTGGATGCAACCGGTAAGAGTGCTGATAATATGGAATTCCTTGATTTTACCGTAGATGCCTCAGTGGAAGGCGTAGCAGGAAAAACAAGTATTACAGAGACGGTTGTGCCAATCAAGATAACGATCAAGCCTAAGACGGCAATCGATAAAAAGTCAAAATATCGAATCGCCAGATATCATAAGGGTAAGGTTGATTATCTTGATCTGGTAGAAAGCTTATATGGTGAGGTTGCAGGATTAAATATAGGATATGTAATCAATGCGGATGGAACGATTACATTTTTGGGTGACAGATTTTCTGTATATGCGTTGGTTGATGTTGATGCCCAAAACAGTGCTAATGAGACGCCGGCAGCTAATGTAACACCTGCTCCGAGTACACCGGCAGCTGTGACGCCTGCTTCTACAACCGCGACACCTGCCTCGACAACGACAGTATCTAATGATAATGTTAAGACCGGAGATGCCGGGAATCCTTTCAGGGTATTCATGATCATGATGGCATCTGCAGGTTGTATGCTTGCTGTTAATGCTTTAAGATTACGAAAGAGAAGAAGAATTTAACGGAAAACCAAGTGAAAAGACACATGACAAAAAGCCGTAGTATTTTCTACGGCTTTATGTTATGATTGATAATTAGTTTGAGGATGGAATGATACAAAGGACAGGAGAATGACATGAATGAACGACCAATCTTAAAGAATAAAGTATATCTCTATCTGACGGAATTCTTTGCCGGCATGTCGGTCATGGCGGTAGAGCTTGGCGCAAGCCGTCTGCTGGCACCGTATTTCAGTTCGTCGCAGATCGTATGGACGATCATTATCGGAACGATCATGATCGCGATGGCGTTAGGTAACATCTACGGCGGACGGGCCGCGGACAAGAATCCGAATCCGGACAAGCTCTACGGACGGATGATCGTTGCGGCAGTCTGGATCGCATTGATCCCCGTGCTTGGCAAGTATATCATTCTGTTGATCAGCGGAGCCTTGATCTTCGTGGTGAATCACTATATTCTGATCTGGGCAGCCTTCCTTGCCTGTATGGTGATCTTTGTCTTTCCGTTATTCCTGCTGGGAACGGTAACGCCGTCTCTGGTAAAATATACAGTTGACAGCTTAGATGACAGCGGCAAGACCGTGGGTATGTTAAATGCGGCAAATACCATCGGAAGCATTATCGGAACCTTTGTGCCGACATTTATTACAATCCCGGCAGTCGGAACGTCGATCACCTTCCTGATCTTTGCGGGAATACTTCTGGTTCTGGCAATCCTGTACTTTGTGACGTCGAAGCTCAAGAGTGTGAAGCCGGTGGTTGGTATAGTGATCTTCCTGATCGCCTGTATCTTCGGGCATAAAAGCAACTTTGCATTCTGGGACAACACGCTTACCTACGAGGGCGAGTCCATCTATAATTATCTGCAGGTCTATGAGAATGACAGAATGGTGGCGCTGTCCACGAATGTCCTGTTCGGCGTGCAGTCTGTCTATATGAAGGAGGATGGACTGACCGGTATGTATTATGATTATGCGATGGCGGCTCCGCTCATGGCAGGTGTGCAGGAGAAGGAAGAGGCGCAGGAAGATATGGATGTGCTGATCCTCGGAATGGGTACCGGAACCTTTGCAACGCAGTGCAACCGCTACTTTGATAATATGAATATTGAGGGCGTGGAGATCGACGATAAGATCACGGATCTGGCGATTGAATACTTTGACTTTGACGAGAATATACCTGTTACCACCTACGACGGCAGAGCGTATTTGAATGCCATTGATAAGCAGTATGATGTGATCATGGTCGATGCCTATCAGGATATCACCATTCCGTTTCAAATGTCTTCGGTAGAGTTCTTCCAACTGGTGGCGGAGCATCTGACCGAGGATGGCGTTATGGTTGTCAATATGAATATGCGGGGGCAGTCGGAAGGAAGCATTAATGATTATTTATCGGATACGATCGCGTCGGTCTTTGATGATGTCTATGTGATCGATGTCAGAGGATCTTCCAATCGGGAATTATATGCGTCGAATTCTCCGGCTGCTTTGGACAGGCTGCATAAGAATCTCGAACTGACCGAGGATGAGAATCTGGCAGCTATGATGCGGTATGTGGAGAGTGGATTATCCGAATACGAAGCCGGTGATTATCTGATGACCGATGACAAGGCGCCGGTAGAGCTGCTTGGCATGCGGGTCATGGATGAGCTGATCGAAAGTGAGATTCGGTATTATAAGCAGATTTTAGAAGAAGAGGGATTACAGGGAGTGCTGGATAGCCTATAATCCGGGGACAAAGGATTTGGGTTGATGATCGCCTCGAACTATGTCGAACATTAGACATGGTTCGAGGTATTTATTATGCTATAATGAGCCAAACATTGAGACGATAGTCAAGATGCAGCAATGTGCCATCATGAAGATAGGCAAAGGAGAGATTTCATGCGTCCGGATTTATTTTCGATTGGTTCATTTACCGTACATGGATATGGGTTGTGTATTGCGATAGGTGTGATTGCAGCATATCTGATGTCTTCCTATCGGGCAAGAATGGCAGGCTATAATGAGGATATGATCACCTCGATATTGCTCTGCTTTCTGGGTGGAGGCTTCATAGGCTCGAAGCTGCTGTATGCGTTGACACAGGTGATACGAGGAGAATTAAACTTCCGTATGTTCTTCGATCTGAATAATGGATATGTTGTATACGGCTTCATGCTGGGTGGAATCCTGGCTATGTATATTCTGTGCAGAGTGAAGAAGGCGGATATTCTTGCGTATCTGGATCTGATCATGCCCGCAGTTGCGCTTGCACAAGGCTTTGGAAGGATCGGCTGCTTTCTTGCGGGATGCTGTTACGGTCTGGAAACGGAAAGTGCCTTAGGTGTTATGTTCCCGCATAATTCGATCGCACCGAGTGGGGTGAAGCTGTTTCCGATACAGTTGGTGTTCAGTTTTCTGGATTTTATTCTGTTCGGGATCTTGATTTTTATTTCTGCCCGGAAACATATCGGGAACCGGGAGAAACAGAAGGGCGAATTGACAGTCTTTTATTTTCTGCTGTATTCCATCGGGCGGTTTGTCTTAGAATATTTCCGTGGCGATGCGGAGCGTGGGAGGATCGGGATCTTCTCCACATCGCAGATTATTTCCCTCTGCTTGTTTGCAGTTAGCGTAGCGTTGATGGTCATGCTCCATAATGGAACTGTGAAAGGGCGGACTAGGAAAACGCGGGTCGACGATTGATAAAACATAGATACATAGAGAATAATAAAAAAAGACATAGAGAATAATAAAAAAGTAGTTGACATTTGCTTACCGGTTGACTATACTATCATTGTTGTAAAGAAAGCAGAGTATCCACT
>CACZRT010000073.1 GCA_902783585.1 uncultured Lachnospiraceae bacterium
CGCACGGAAAATATCGCCCGTTGAAATATGCGGAATTCCGTATTTCTCAGCAATCATCTTTGCCTGTGTTCCCTTACCTGCACCCGGCGCACCCAACATAATAATCTTCATAATCGTTACCTCCTCAATCCATATTCTTATAAGTATCACTTATTAATTATTCAAACAGATTTGTGTACTATTGATATATGACTAGAGCAGACCCTTTGAGAACGCCGGTACTTACGCACCGTACTTTGGTGCGTTATGTACCGTAGCGTTCGAAACGGAACGAGAGTGTGTCTGCGGTTAGTCATATACAATGTACACAAATCGTCACTCAGCATAAACACATATAAGCTGCAGACTCTCCACAGCTTATACGACAAATATTTTATTTCAAGAATCCTTCGTAGTTCCGGTCGAGCATCTTGGAATCTAACTGCTGGATCGTCTCTAAGATTACACCAACAATAATGATCAAAGAAGTTCCGCCGAAGGATACATCCGCTCCGAATACACCACTGAAGAAGATCGGAATGATCGCTACGATCACTAATCCTGCAGCACCGATGAAAATGATGTATTTCAATACCTTTTCCAGGTACTCCTGGGTAGGCTTGCCAGGACGGATACCCGGCACTGAGCCGCCACCCTTCTTCAAGTTGTTCGCAACCTCCATCGGATTAAAGGTAATCGATGTATAGAAGTATGCAAACATAAATACCAGAAGAATGTATACAGCTAAACCGATATACCCCCAAGGATGTGTCTTAGAGAACCAGTTGTTCTGTGAGAATGCACTGATAATATTCTGAACAACCTTATTCTCAATCTGAATATTGAACATCGTCACGATCATGGACGGCAGGGAAAGTAAGCTGGAAGCAAAGATGACCGGAATAACACCTGCAGTATTGACCTTGATCGGCATCTCGCTTCCACGTCCGCCAACCAGTCTCCGTCCACTCATTTTCTGAGAATACTGGATCGGGATTACACGCTTTGCATCCTGAAGCAGGATTACAAGAACGGTTGTCAGTATTACAACTGCAAGGATGATCAGGATTGCTCCGATTCCCTTTACATACTCGCCTTCCTTGAACTGCGATCCGACGAACATGGTATAGAGATTAGAAAAATCATTTGGCATTCTTGATACGATATTGATCAACAACAGGATCGAGATACCATTACCGATTCCCTTCTCTGATATGCGCTCACCAAACCACATAACCAATGTACTTCCGGCTGTCAGACAGATGATCATGGTCACTACCGTAAACCAATTTGCATCGGATCCCAACGAATTTGCCTGCTTCAGGCTGACGGAGATCGCTGCCGCCTGCAGAATTGCCAGAATAACAGTTACATAACGAGTGATGGCATTCATCTTCTTACGTCCTTCTTCTCCATCACGCTGCATATCCTCTAAGGCAGGGATTGCAATCGTTAAGAGCTGAATGATAATGGAAGATGTAATATATGGCGATACATTCAAGGCAAGGATCGACATATTCTCAAGAGAACCGCCGGAGAACATTCCAAGAAGCGCATTGCCTTCTGTTCCCAGCAGGTTATCCAGAGTCTTCTGAACAGCATCTACATCTACACCGGGAATCGTGATCTGACATCCGATCCGGAATGCCAGAATGATTCCCAACGTGAAGAAGATACCCTTCCGAATATCCTTAACCTTCAAAGCATTCACTAATGATTTGAACATACTTTAAATCACCTCAGTTTTTCCACCAGCTGCTTCAATCTTAGCAACAGCTCCTGCACTAAAAGCATTTGCCTTTACAGTAAGCTTCTTGGTTAACTCTCCATTTCCAAGGATCTTAACTCCATCCTTTGAATTCTTAATAATGCCTTCTTCGATCAAGGAATTCACTGTAACCTCTGTACCATTATCAAATCTCTCTAAAGATGATACATTTACATAAGCAATATCCTTAGAATTGATGCATGTAAAGCCCCTCTTAGGAATTCTTCTATATAACGGCATCTGACCGCCTTCAAAGCCAGGTCTTGGTGCTCCGGAACGAGCCTTCTGTCCCTTATGACCCTTACCGGCTGTCTTGCCATTTCCTGAACCATGGCCACGGCCTCTTCTGAAATTATCGCTCTGTTTAGAACCTTCTGCAGGCTTTAAGCTTGATAAGTTCATCACTGCACCTCCTATTATTATTCTTAAATCTCTTCGACTTTCACTAAGTGTCTAACCTGCTGTACCATACCCTTGGTAGCATCATTGTTCGGAAGCTCAACACTCTTGTTAACCTTCTTAAGACCTAATGCTTCCACAGTCTTTCTATGCTTAGGTATTGCACCGATCGGTGACTTCACTAATGTTACTCTAACCTTATCTGCCATTTCAATAACCTCCTTATCCCGGGAATTAGCCGAGGATCTCTTCTACAGACTTGCCACGAAGCTTTGCAACCTCTTCCGGAGTCTTAAGGTTTGAAAGACCTTCAATCGTAGCTAATACTACGTTCTGCTTGTTATTAGAACCCAAAGACTTGGTACGGATATTCTTATAACCGGCAAGCTCCAATACGTTACGTGCAGGACCACCAGCGATGATACCGGTACCTTCCGGAGACGCCTTCAGTAATACGGATGCACTACCGAATTTTCCTGTCCAGTCATATGGGATACTGCCGTTATCATTAATCGGAACCTCGATTAAGCTCTTAATAGCATCTTCCTTACCCTTACGGATTGCTTCCGGGATTTCAGCAGCCTTACCTAATCCAGCACCGACATGGCCATTCTTATCGCCAACTACAACAAGTGCTGCAAATCTCATATTACGTCCACCCTTAACAACCTTGGTGACACGCTTAATTGATACTACTTTTTCTTCTAATTCTAACTGACTAGCATCAATAATTGTATGCTTCATATTGTATGTTCCTCCTTATTAGAATTCAAGACCAGCTTCTCTGGCTGCTTCTGCTAATGCTTTCACTTTTCCTTTATAGATATATCCGCTGCGGTCAAATACAACCGTCTTAATACCCTTCTCTATTGCCTTCTCAGCAACCGTCTTACCTACATATGCTGCTGCTGCAACATCATTTGTATGATCAAGCGCATCCTTTGCGCTCTTTTCAAGTGTAGACGCAGAAACCAAGGTATTATGAGCTGTATCATCAATAATCTGAGCGTATACATGATTATTACTTCTGAAAACTGTCAAACGTGGGCACTCAGCAGTTCCACTGATACGGTTACGAAGTCTTGCATGCTTTTTTTCACGAATATCTTTTCTTGACGCTTTACTAACCATTGTTTTTCACTCCTTTAATTATTTTTTACCAGTCTTACCAACCTTGCGTCTGATCGTCTCATCCACATACTTGATACCCTTGCCCTTATAAGGTTCAGGTCCTCTCTTAGAGCGGATCTCTGCTGCATATTGGCCAACTTTTTCCTTATCAATACCTGATACGATAATCTTATTACCGTCTACTTTGGATTCCAGTCCTTCCGGATCCTCCATTTCAACCGGATGAGAATATCCTAAGCTAAGTGTCAGCTTCTTGCCGGACTTAGCTGCTCTGTAACCTACACCATTAACCTCTAATTCCTTGGTGAAACCATCGGTAACACCAACTACCATGTTGTTGATCAGAGTTCTTGTAAGTCCGTGTAATGACTTCATCTTCTTTAAGTCATTCGGACGGGTTACAATCACTTCCGCACCCTCCTGCTTGATTTCCATCTCAGCAGGTAATACTCTCTCTAAGGTTCCCTTCGGTCCCTTAACTGTCACCTTGTTATTTTCTGCGATATCAACAGTTACACCTGCCGGTATAGCGATAGGCATTCTTCCGATACGTGACATATGCCGTTACCTCCTAATATAATTCTTATCAATTTATATAGCTACAAACAAGTTATTGCCAAGGTATCATCCACTCAACTAACCTCGAGCTCTCTTCGTTCGCTCTCGCTAAGTTTCGGGATGGACTTTCATACTAAACTCATTCTTCGCTTGCGCTCGAATTCGTTAAGTATTCAATGTCACCAAACATAAGCGAGAACTTCGCCGCCTACGTTCTGCTTTCTTGCTTCTTTATCTGTAAGTACTCCCTTGTTGGTGGAAATGATTGCAATACCGAGACCACCGAGAACCTTCGGAAGATCTTCCTTGCTTGCATACACCCGAAGACCCGGCTTAGAGATTCTCTTAAGTCCTGTAATGATCTTCTCGTTCTTATCTGCACCATACTTTAATGTAATACGGATTGTCTTAAAATTACCATCTTCAATGATGTCATAAGCCTTAATATAGCCTTCGTTCAAAAGGATCTCTGCGATAGAAACCTTCATCTTGGAAGATGGAATATCAACTGTATCATGTTTTGCAGTATTTGCATTACGGATTCTTGTAAGCATATCTGCAATTGGATCGCTCATTGCCATGTGTATTTGCCTCCTTTCAAATCCTACCAGCTTGACTTCTTAACACCAGGGATCTCTCCCTTATATGCTAATTCACGGAAGCAGATTCTGCAAATTCCGTATTTTCTTAAAACTGCATGTGGACGACCACAGATCTTGCAACGTGTATATTCTCTGGTAGAGAACTTCTGCTTACGCTGCTGCTTTACCTTCATAGATGTCTTTGCCATGAATCTTTCCTCCTTCTTACTTGCTAAACGGCATTCCGAACAATGTCAGTAACTCGCGAGCCTCTTCATCGGTCTCGGCGGTAGTAACGAAAATAACGTCCATACCTCTTACCTTATCGATCTTGTCGTATTCAATCTCAGGGAAGATCAGCTGTTCCTTGAGACCAAGTGCATAGTTACCTCTTCCGTCAAATGCATTCGGATTCACACCTCTGAAGTCACGTACTCGTGGAAGTGCGAGGTTGATCAAACGATCAGCGAATTCATACATCTTCTCGCCACGAAGAGTTACCTTACAACCAATCGGCATACCCTCACGAAGCTTGAAGTTAGCAACAGACTTCTTTGCCTTGGTAATAACAGCCTTCTGACCGGAAATCGTCTCGAGATCCTTCACAGCTGCCTCTAATACCTTCGCATTGTCCTTAGCTTCCCCAACACCCATGTTGATTACGATCTTGTCTAACTTCGGAACCTGCATGATATTCTTATATTCAAACTTCTTCATCATTGCATCTACAATTTCATTCTTGTACTGCTCTTTCAGTCTACTCACTTTTGCGACCTCCTTTCCAATTAATCAATCTTCTCTAACTTACCGTCAACCTTAGCGACACGAACCTTATCCTTCTTCTCGCCCTGAAAGCCGACACGAACCGGCTTGCCCTTGTACAGGTAAGCGACATTGGAAATGTCGATCGGTGCTTCTCTTTCGATGATTCCGCCTGCCTGATTCTTCATGCTCGGCTTCTCATGCTTAGATACCATATTGACACCCTCAACAAGCACCTTATGATTCTTAACGTCTACAGAAAGAACTTTGCCTTCCTTGCCTTTATCCTTACCAGCAATTACAACAACCTGGTCATTCTTTTTAATCTTTGATGTTGCCATGTCTGTGCACCTCCCTACAGTACTTCTGGTGCCAAAGAAACAATCTTCATGAACTTCTTGTCTCTTAACTCTCTGGCTACAGGTCCAAAAATACGAGTTCCTCTAGGATTTAAATCATCCCTGATAATTACAGCTGCATTCTCATCAAACTTGATGTAGGAACCATCCTTACGGCGGGCACCCTTCTTACTCCGAACAACAACTGCCTTGACAACGTCACCCTTCTTAACAACGCCGCCTGGTGTTGCATCTTTAACAGAAGCAACAATGATATCACCGATATTCGCATATCTTCTTGTTGAGCCGCCGAGTACACGAATGCAAAGCAATTCCTTAGCACCAGTGTTATCAGCAACCTTAAGTCTTGTTTCCTGTTGAACCATGGTATAACGCCTCCTACTTTGCTTTCTCTACGATTTCAACAAGTCTCCATCTCTTATCCTTAGATAATGGTCTTGTCTCCATTACTCTTACTCTATCACCAATCTTACACTCGTTATTCTCATCATGAGCCTTCAACTTATAAGTTCTCTTTACAATCTTCTTATAAAGAGGATGCTTAACATTATCTACGATAGAAACAACGATTGTCTTATCCATCTTATCACTTGTAACAATACCTACACGTGTCTTTCTCAGATTTCTTTCCACGATTATTTCCTCCTTCCAGATAATTAAGCATTAGCCTTCTCAGTAAGCACTGACTGAATACGGGCAATATTGCGACGAACCTCTTTGATTCGGCTTGTATTTTCTAACTGATTGGTAGCATTCTGGAATCTCAAGTTGAAGAGTTCCTTCTTAGCAGCTACTAACTCAGCATTTAATTCTTCTAATGACTTAGCCTTTAATTCCTGAACATATTCCTTAGTTTTCACTGCCGGCACCTCCTTCTAAATCTGCCTTGGAAACGATCTTACACTTCACTGGCAGCTTGTGCATAGCAAGTCTTAATGCTTCTCTTGCTACCTCGTCCGGTACACCTGCGATCTCGAACATTACACGACCCGGCTTAACTACTGCTACCCAGTACTCTAATGCACCTTTACCGGAACCCATACGAGTCTCAGCAGGCTTAGCTGTAACCGGCTTATCCGGGAAGATCTTGATCCATACTTTACCGGTACGCTTAATGTAACGTGTCATGGCGATACGGGCTGCCTCGATCTGGTTGGATTTGATCCAAGCAGGCTCTAATGCTACTAAGCCGTATTCACCATTGGAAATTGTATTACCACGCAGCGCCTTACCAGCCATAGATCCTCTGAACTGCTTACGACGCTTAACTCTCTTAGGCATTAACATTATTTATCGCTCCCTTCCTTATCTCCTTTAACAGGAAGTACTTCACCATGGTTGATCCATACCTTAACACCAACCTTACCGTAAGTGGTATCAGCCTCTGCAAAACCATAGTCAATATCTGCACGAAGTGTCTGAAGCGGAATCGTACCGTCTACATAGAACTCTGTACGAGCCATATCAGCACCACCCAAACGTCCGGATACGCTGGTCTTGATACCAAGTGCACCATTCTTCATGGTTCTTGACATGCAAGACTTCATAGCACGGCGGAAAGAAATACGATTCTCTAACTGCTGAGCGATATTCTCTGCAACTAACTGTGCGTCGCTGTCCGGCTTCTTGATCTCCTTGATCTCGATGTTCAACTTCTTCTTCGTAAGCTTCTGAACTTCATTTCTTAACTTATCGATCTCTGCGCCACCCTTACCGATAACAACACCGGCCTTAGCGGTAGATACGATAACCTTAACGCGGTCAGTGGTTCTCTCGATCTCAATCTTAGAAACACTGGCATTGCTTAACTTCTTCTCGATAAATTCACGGATCTTATGATCTTCTACAAGATTATTAGCAAATTCTTCATTCTTAGTATCAGCATACCATCTTGAATCCCAATCCTTGATGACGCCGACTCTTAAACCATGAGGATTAACTTTCTGTCCCATACTTACCTCCTAATTCTTCTCATCAAGCACGATAGTGATGTGGCTGGTTCTCTTCTCGATTCTATAAGCTCTGCCCTGAGCTCTAGGCTGAACCCGCTTCATGGTAGGTCCCTTATTTGCATAACACTCTGCAATATATAAGTCCTCCATCTTCAAACCGTTGTTATTCTCTGCATTAGCGATTGCAGACTTGAGTAACTTCTCTATAACACTTGAAGCATATCTTGGGTTATAAGCTAAGATACCAAGTGCTGTCTGTACATCCTTGCCTCTGATTGCATCAAGAACGAAGCATGCCTTCTGAACAGATACTCTTGCGTAAGAAACCTTTGCTGAAGGTCTTGTATCCTTATTTGCATTACGCTCTCTCTTAATCTGGGATCTATGTCCTTTTGCCATGGATGTTTACCTCCTTTCAATATCCTTATCTCTTACCCTTCTTCTCAGACTTATCATGCCCTCTGTAAGTACGGGTTGCTACGAATTCTCCAAGCTTGTGTCCTACCATATCCTCGGTAACATATACCGGAACATGCTTTCTTCCATCATATACCGCAAATGTATGACCAACAAATGATGGGAAGATTGTTGAACGACGAGACCATGTCTTAATTACTTCCTTGTTATTTGCAGCATTTAATTCATCAACCTTCTTGAGTAAATATGCATCTGCAAATGGTCCTTTTTTTAACGAACGTGCCATTATGTTACCTCCTTACTTAATAGCCTTTCCATCTCTTCTTCTTACGATCAACTTGTTAGAAGCCTTGTTCTTCTTTCTGGTCTTCAAACCAAGAGCAGGCTTACCCCAAGGGGTAGAAGGACCTGAACGTCCGATCGGAGCTCTACCTTCACCACCACCATGTGGGTGATCGTTAGGGTTCATAACGGAACCACGGACAGTAGGACGGATGCCCATATGGCGCTTACGTCCGGCCTTACCGATATTCACAAGACCGTGTTCAATATTACCTACCTGACCAACTGTAGCTCTACAGATGATCGGCACCATTCTCATCTCGCCGGAAGGAAGACGAAGTGTCGCATACTTACCTTCCTTAGCCATTAACTGAGCGGAGTTGCCGGCTGCACGTACAAGTTGTGCGCCCTTACCCGGATATAACTCAATGTTATGGATCTCAGTACCAACCGGAATATTCTCAAGTGGTAAACAGTTACCAACACGAACTTCTGCTTCTGCACCGTTCATAACGGTATCGCCTACTTTAAGTCCAACCGGAGCAATGATGTATGCCTTAGCGCCGTCTGCATAATTGATCAGTGCGATATTAGCAGTTCTGTTCGGATCATATTCAATGGAAACAACCTTTGCAGGAATTCCATCCTTATTTCTCTTGAAATCGATGATTCTGTACTTTCTTCTGGAACCACCGCCATGATGTCTTACTGTAATCTTTCCCTGATTATTACGACCTGCATTCTTCTTTAAGGAAACCGTTAAGGACTTCTCAGGAGTGTCCTTAGTGATCTCAGCATAATCAAGAGAGGTCATATTTCTTCTGGAAGGTGTATATGGGTTAAATGTCTTAATTCCCATCTTAATTTCTCCTTTCAAATCAACCTATTTATTATCACGCTTACGTTGCGTATGATTATCAAGCAAACTTGCCAAAGAAGTTCTTTTCGCTAAATTCAGGCTCCTTTCAGTCGCCTTCATTAATCTCAAAGAACGGCCTCGCACTAAACTCATTCTTCGCTTACGCTTGAATTCGTCAAGTTGCTTTCGGCCTACAGTCCCTCAAAGATCTCAATATCCTTGCTGTCTGCTGTCAACTGAACAACTGCCTTCTTGGTCTTGGCAGTCTTACCGTAAACCATTCCACGTCTCTTGGTCTTACCATCGTAATTCATGGTATTTACCTTAGCGACCTTAGCTCCTTCAAACATCTTCTCAACTGCTTCCTTGATCTGTGTCTTGGTTGCATCCGGATGAACGAGGAATGTATACTTCTTCTCAGCCATTGCGTTCATAGATTTCTCTGTAACAACCGGCTTCAAAATAACGTCATAATACTTAACATCTGCCATTATGCGTACACCTCCTCAACTGCTGCTACCGCATCCTTAGTCATAACCAGGGTACCGTATTTCAAAATATCATATACATTGATCTCATTGGAAGCTGCCGTCTTAACCTCCGGAAGATTGTTAGCAGACAGAACCACGTTCTTCTCAACATCCTTCGTTACTACGAATGCATCCTCAACCTTTAAGTTCTTTAAGATCTCTGCAAATCTCTTTGTCTTGATCTCATCCATATTGAATGCATCTACAACGACCAGCTTACCATCCTGAACCTTAGAGGTTAAAGCAGACTTTAATGCTAACTGCTTCTCCTTCTTGTTCATCTTGAATGAGTAATCTCTCGGCTTCGGTGCAAATACAACACCACCACCTGTCCACTGTGGAGAACGGGTAGATCCCTGTCTTGCATGACCGGTTCCCTTCTGTCTCCATGGCTTTCTTCCACCACCGGATACTTCAGAACGTGTCTTAGCACTCTGTGTACCCTGACGGTTGTTAGCAAGCTGATTTACAACTGCCATATGCACTAAATGTTCATTTATCTCAACGCCAAATACGGAATCGTTAAGCTCTAACTTCTCAACTTCCTTACCTTCGACGTTATACACTGCTACTGATGCCATCTAAATGCTCCTCCTTCCTTCTAAGTCTACTTACCGACTTTAACTGTTTCCTTAAGCATTACCAATGACTTCTTTGGTCCCGGAACTGCGCCCTTAACCAGAATCACATTGTTGTCTGCATCTATCTTAACGATCTCTAAGTTCTGAACGGTAACTCTTACATTACCCATATGTCCAGGCATCTTCTTGCCCTTGAACACACGACCCGGTGTTGTTGCCGAACCGTTGGAACCTGCATGGTTATGATACTTAGAACCATGAGCTGCCGGACCGGAACGCATACCGTATCTCTTGATACCGCCTGCATATCCTTTACCCTTAGACTTCGCAGTTGCATCAACCTTGTCACCCTCTTCAAAGATGGTTGCGTTGATCTCGCTGCCGATCTCATACTCTTCAGCATTATCCAATCTGAATTCTCTTACATATTTCTTCGGGGTTGTACCAGCCTTCTTGAAATGTCCCACTGCAGCCTTGCCGGCTCCATGTGGATTGATGATTTCCTTCTTGCCTGCTACATCCTTCTTCACTGTACGTTCCTTCTTCTCTCCGAAACCTACCTGAATTGCGCTGTATCCATCGTTCTCAACGGTCTTAACCTGAGTAACAACACATGGGCCAGCCTGAAGTACAGTTACCGGTGTCAGCACACCGTCTTCGTTGAAGATTTGAGTCATTCCGACTTTGGTTGCCAAAATTGCTTTCTTCATTATTCCTTTTTCCTCCTAATAATAATCTACAGCGGATTGCCGTGGCAATCATACTAAATTCGTTGGAATTCCAACTTATTAGGTACTGTATTACTTGTTAAGCATCTTTACGTCAATGTATACACCAGCTGATACGTCAACCTTCTGCAACTCGTTAATGGTCTTCGGGGTTGGTGCAATTACATCGATCAAACGCTTGTGGGTTCTCTGCTCAAACTGCTCTCTTGAATCCTTATACTTATGAACAGCACGTAAGATTGTAACCTTCTCAACCTTCGTCGGCAATGGTACAGGACCACTCACCTTTGCACCGTTCTTCTTTGCAGTTTCAATGATTGTCTTTGCAGCCTGATCGATCAACTCATGGTCATATGCCTTGAGTGTGATTCTCATTACTTGACTTGCCATAAAAAATAGCCGCCTCCTTTTCGCACTTATAATTCTGAAGTACGACAAGTGGTGACTGTACACATTCCCGTGTGTTTCATTTTTATTCTCACACGTCATTTCTGCTGTTTCAACAGATGGTTTACATCGTACAGTGACTTGTCGCCAGTTTCCTAACTTGACATTCGCTCCTCGTAAATAACCTGCAACCGGTGCAGCAACCTCACGAATCACAGCTATCATGTCACAGCAAATGCTATTGTATACCATCTGTTTCTAATTTGCAAGCATTATTTTCAGTTTTTTTACAAGTTTTTTTGGATTAGTTACTATTCACAGTCCTCCACGCAAGCCACAGACCGTATGCTTACATACCCATGATCACATAAACCAGCCAGACCAGCATACCAAGCATAGAAACAGAGGCAAGGCTGATACCGATAATAGACATGGTCTTGCCGCCGGTGGTATTTGGCTTTCGATTCAGGGATATGATGCCAAGTACCAAAGCCACAATGCTAAGCGGTATCCCATATCCGCAGAAAATGAGTACCAGACTTCCGATTCCGCAGCACATAGATGCGATCGACATACCGCTAGGTCCGCCTACCCTTCCGCGAGGGCGCTTCGGCTCCGGACCAATTCCGTATTCATAGTATGGGTCCGGCACATAATTCACATAATGCGGATCGGTGACATCAATCGGATGAATCTTCGCTCCCTGATCCTCTTTCGATAGGACTCCCGGTTGTCCATGGTACGGCTGATAGGAATCCTCACGGATCAGCTTGGTCGTCTCAGCCCGGATCTCGCTAACCATCTGTGCTCCCTTTTCCGGATATTCATCCAGTCCCGCCTGATCCGGCTTACGATCCACGGTCTGACTCTGCATAGCCGCATTTCCATATTCATTCACCGGCTCAGAGGATGTCATTTGAGAATACGCCGGCACCGGTTCCTCTTCCATATCATCTGATAAAGACTCTTCGGCACGAATATTAAACCACTCCACTGCTTTACCATCTGCAGTCAACTGGCGTTCGATTCCGTCATCCTCTTCTGATTCCGACACTACCTGTTCTTTATATTCCTCTGCCTGCCTGTTCCATTCCAGCCACTCATCCAGATCGCCGTCAAAGGCCTCTAATATCGCCGGATTGACATCGCTTAACGCATCCTTCTTTTCCTCTTCCTGATCCATATTAACCTCTTCGATCCATCTTATTCAAACACTTCTGACAACTCTCCACCATTCCCGTCTGCTTCACAGCAGGGGAGATAGGAATCTGAGCAGTGCCCGCCATACCCGCTGATACCAGTGCAGCTTCTGATATTCTTCTATCGTAAGCTCCCGACACTTTTTAAGAGTTTCTTTAAAATCATTCCCGATCTCTTCAATAACAGAATTATTGTACATCCATACTCCACATTCAAAATGAAGATACAGACTCCGGAAATCCATATTCACGGTTCCCACCACAGCAAGCTCGTCGTCTGCCACCATAATCTTAGCATGTGTGAAGCCCGGTGTATAGAGATGAATATGAACACCCTCTTCTATTAAAACCTCTGCATTCACTTTCGTCAAGGTATATGCCATTTTTTTATCCGGAATCCCCGGAAGGATCAGCCGGACATCCACCCCGTTCTTCGCCGCAAGAGACAAGGCTGTAATCATTTCATGATCCAGGATCAGATACGGTGTTATGATATACACACTTTTCCTGGCATGATTAATCATATTCAGATAGATATTCTCTCCCACCACTTCATCATCCAGCGGAGAATCACTATATGGCTGAACATATCCATCATCCGGAATATCTGCAATCTCCTCCGGTCTTGGTGCATACTGCGTATAGTCCTCTGTGATTCCGGCCACATAATCCCACATTTGCAGGAACATGACCGTCAGACTCCAGACTGCCTCGCCTCTTAGCATAACACCAACATCCTTCCAATGTCCATAAGGATGTGTCACATTAATATATTCATCCGACAGGTTCACACCGCCGGTAAAGCCCGTATGCCCGTCGATCACGGTAATCTTCCGATGATCCCGGTTATTCAGCCGAAGTGTCAGCACCGGAATAAACCGGTTAAAGGAGAGACACTGAATCCCCTTCTCCTGTAGCCTCTTCTCATATCCTGGCGGGATCGTTGCCACGCAGCCAAAATCATCAATTAATACTCGAACATCTATGCCCTCTGCCGCCTTCTGTTCCAGAACGTTAAGGACAGAATTCCAGAAGACTCCCTCACGAATGATAAAATACTCCAAAAATATATATCGTCTGGCTCCCCGAAGTGCCTCCAGCAACGGTGCAACATGGTCATCTCCAAGCGGATAGTATTCGATCTTCGTATGCCGGTATACCGGATAAGGTCCATACCGCGCTATATAACCGGACTGCATCGCCGCCCCCCCGGACTGCATGGCAAGCGCCGCCTTCACATCCGCATCCTGTGGCAGAAGCTGATAGGAATCCTGAATGCTTCTCTGCATCTTACGCACAAAATGATTGGTAGACCGGTTGCCCGCGATCACCAGATAGAATATCCCGCCAAATAACGGAAATAACAGGATCAATACCGACCATGCCAGCTGATATGCCGGATTATCCTTACGATTCACGATATAGATCATAACGATCACACTGACGAAAGTATAAGCCAGTTGATAATACGGCGTCAGCGTTCCCATCCTCCATGTCACATACGCGATCAATGCGATCTGTAATACGATCAGGATACCGACCACAATGATCTTCGACAGAAACAGACGGTCCTTATGCTGTCTTTCATATCGGGACTGTGCCGCTTTCGCAGCTAATGTCTTACGCACAAGCATATCTCTGCTCCTTATATACCTTCTATAATATGTATTCACACAAGGAGCATTCTATCTATTATAAGCTCATTTATCTTAATTCATCCGCGCGCCATCGCCCTGCCGCACCACAAGGGAGAACAAGTCCGCTTTCCCTAACCGGAAGACCAATTTCCTGTGATTCCACGAATCCACCCCTGGTCTTCACAACCTCCAACGAGATCAGATAGGTAAGCACCGCCGGTGCAAGACCTGTGGTATATGAATTCACAAGAAAGAATAGCGGCTTCTCATTTAATAATTGTGCGCATAATGCGATAAAAGCATGTATTTTTTCTTCGATCTTCCAGATTTCACCCTTCGGGCCTCTCCCATAGGATGGCGGATCCATGATGATCGCATCATAATGATTGCCGCGGCGGATCTCCCGTTCCACAAATTTCACACAATCATCGACGATCCAACGGATCTTATAATCCTCCAATCCGGAAGCCTTCGCATTCTCCTTCGCCCATGTCACCATTCCCTTTGAAGCATCCACATGCGTAACGGACGCGCCTGCGGCGGCTGCCGCACAGGTAGCACCTCCGGTATAAGCAAAGAGATTCAGTACCTTGATCTCACGATCCGGCTCCTTCTTCTTCGCTTCCTTAATAATAGAAGAAAACCAATCCCAGTTTACCGCCTGCTCCGGAAATAATCCGGTATGCTTGAAGCTGAACGGTTTTAAATGAAAGGTCAGATCCCTGTAGTGAATCTCCCACTGCTCCGGCAGATGAAAGAATTCCCATTCACCGCCGCCCTTACTGCTTCTGTGATAATGACCATTACACTTCTTCCAGCCGGGAAGCCGCCTGTCCGTGCTCCATAGCACCTGAGGATCCGGACGGATCAACAGATAATCTCCCCAGCGCTCTAATTTCTCCCCATCCGAGCAATCCAATATTTCATAATCCTTCCAGCCGTCTGCTATCCACATATTACTTCCATCCCTTGCTTCCTTAATCTGTTACCCTTGCAGATCATCTTCGTTCCGGACTCCACCAATCCGCTGCTCACACGATTCATATCTACATTATTATTTTTCCGGAACATCAAGCTGAATTCCGCGGTGCTCCACCGAGGTCGAGAACACGATCACGGTGCGGGTTCTTCCATATTCCTGCAATTCACCGATGAATTGATCCAGAGCCACCGTATCCGGAAACAGCACCTCCAGCAGCATCGAATAATCGCCGGTTACGCAATTACACTCGATCACATTATTACATGTTTTAATATAAGGATAGAACTCCTTCTTCCGTACCGGCTCAATTTCCAGACTGATAAAGGCCTTAATATGATATCCCAGTGCAAATGGATTGATACTGGCATGATATCCCTCGATGATTCCGCTCTTCTCCATCCGTTCGATCCGGGCAGAAACCGCCGGAGACGATAAGAAGACCGCTTCCGCAATATCCTTCACCGGTTTTCTGGCATCCTCCTGCAGCATATTCAAGATCTGAAGATCAATATGATCTAATGTATCCTTTTTCATTTCCTTCTTCCTCACATTTGCTGTTATGGCTCGTATTTTCACGTACATTATACTTTAAAAAATTAAGTTAATCAACCGGTTATATGCTTTATTAAGGTTATTCACATAAATATTTAATATAATTTGCGATTTTTGAAATCTATTGACTTCTCCATCTGAAAATCCTAAGATATGTCTGTTATAAGAACAATGTATGGCACGATCTATGTCGCGGTAGGTCGTGATACAAACTCCTTTCGTAATACATAACAAGCTTCGGCAGGGAATCTGCCGAAGTTTTTTATTTCTTTATATTTATTTCTTCCAAGTATCCCGAACGAACAGGATTACGATAGGGAAAATTTCCAGACGACCGGTAAGCATATCGAAGATCAGAACCAGCTTCGACAGGATCGATAACGAATGGAAATTGCCGGCAGGACCAACAGCTCCAAGCCCCGGTCCGATGTTATTAAAGGTTGCGATTACCGAAGTAACCGTTGTCACCAGATCAAACTGATCCAGACTGACGATAATGATCGATACCGCCATCAGCATAACATAGATGATCAGATAGATATTGGCAGAGCGGATCGTCTCGTGATCGATGATCTTGCCGTCCATTTTAATCTTCTTCACACTGTTTGGGTGCAGCAATGTCGCCATTTCCTTCAGTGCCGACTTAATATAGATGATAAACCGCGACACCTTCATACCGCCGCCGGTACTTCCGGCACAGGCGCCCACAAACATCAAAAGCACTAAGAGCACCTGAGAGAAGATCGGCCACGCGTTGAAATCCATCGTTGCAAACCCGGTGGTCGTCATAACCGTCGCCACCTGGAAGGACGCATGCTTCAAGCTTCCTCCGATCGTTCCCGCGATCGGGAAGATATCGATCGCGATTAGGATAGAAGCAACTGCAAACAAAATGGTATACCAGAACACTTCCTCTATCGCGAAGGCTTCCTTGATCTTCCGCATGATCAGCAGAAAATAGAACTTAAAGTTCACGCCAAACAAAAACATAAAGACCGTAACCACGATCTGAACATAGCTGGAATACATACTGAACCCGGTATCCCGGATACCAAAGCCTCCGGTTCCGGCTGTCGCCATGGCGATACACAGGGATTCAAAGAACGACAATCCACCACACAGAAGCAGGATCAGCTGGATCAGGGTCAGTCCGATATACATCAGATACAGCGTTCTCGCCGTCGTCTTAAGCTTCGGAACCAATTTACCGAAGGACGGTCCCGGACTCTCTGCCCGCATCAGATACATATTCGCATTGGATGCCGCCTTGGGAATGATCATCATAATGAATACGATCACGCCCATACCGCCGTTCCAATTACTGAAGCAGCGCCAGAAATTAATCGCATGCGGCAAATGCTCTACCGAAGTTAGCGCGCTTGCACCGGTGGTCGTAAAGCCGGACACCATTTCAAATAACGCGTCTATGTAACTGGGTACAACGCCGCTGATCGTCATGGGAACCGCGCTGATCAGACTGATGAGGATCCAACTCATAGACACCAGCACAAGCCCTTCTCTGCCATGAAACTGCATATTCGTCGGCTTCTTAATACGAAGCGCGAATCCGATCAGGACTACTACTGCCGCCGTTGCCAAAAACCACCAGCCGCAAGGCTCACCATATATTGCTGCAACAAGCCCGGGCAGCAATAGGAACACTGCCTCAAATATTAATATTAATCCTAATATATATCTTAAGATTTGATAATTCATCGTCTATTACCTATACTACTTCATTCCGAATCTGTTTAATCCAGAATCTCATCGATTCCATTCAAGCCCGGTCTGGTCGTAACCACGATTACGCTGTCCCCTGCCTGAATCTGATCCTGACCACCCGGCCGAATTACCTTTTTATGCCGTGAGATACAACAGACCATAACATCCTTCCGGATATTCAGATTCGCCAGAGTATCCTTCATTACCTTAGCATTCTCGCCAACTATGAATTCCAATGCCTCAACCTTATTATCTACCAGACGATATAACGTCTCCACATTACTTCCATAGGAGTTCTGCATGGATCTGACATACCGGATAATATATCCTGCCGTGATATTCATCGGAGTAACCACACTTCCGACTGACAGATCACCGATCACTTCTCCAATGGATAACCGGTTGATTCTGGTAATAACCTTGGCATCCGTAACCTTATGCGCATATAACGCCATCAGCAGATTCTCTTCATCCTGATCGGTCGCGGCAACCACACTGTCCATAGATTCTACATCTTCCTCTAACAGAAGCTGCTTATCTGTCGCTTCTCCGTGTATGATCATGGCTTTCGGAAGAAGATCGCTTAATTCTACACAGCGCTCCTCACTGCGCTCTACTATTTTCACTTGAATTCTCGCATCTAATAATATATGTGCCAGATAATATCCCAGCTTACCACCGCCTGCGATCATCACGCGCTTAATGGATTTTGCTTTAATTCCTATCTTAGTCAAAAACGCGTTCATCGCGTAGATCGGCATTGTAACTGAAATCTTATCTCCTGCATGAAACACAGAACTACCATTTGGAATATAGACCTCCTGATCATGCTCGACAATACATACCAATGCATCATCTCCCACCTTAGATCGAAAGTCCATAATCTTCATTTGGTCTAAGATCGAGCCCTCCGGGATCTCCACCTTGATCATATTCACATGTCCCTTGGCAAAGGAATCCACCTCTAATGCCGACGGGATCTGAATCAGGCGCGCCATTTCCTGCGCTGCCGCATACTCCGGATTCACCGCCATGGATAGTCCCAGCTCATCACGGATATAACCGATCTCATTAAAATACTGCGGACTGCGGACTCTCGCTATCGTCTGACATCTACCGATCTTACGGGCGATCAGACAGGTCAGCATGTTCACCTCATCGTGATTCGTAACCGCGATCAGAAGATCCGCGTTCTTCACACCCGCTTCATCCTGAACGGCAATACTGGTGCAATTTCCCTGAATTCCCATGGCATCGATCCGTGATGTCACATTCTGGAGCACCTTATTATCCCGTTCAATGACGGTGACCGCGTGTCCCTCCTGCACAAGCTGTTCTGCAATGGTTCCACCGACTCCGCCACAGCCGGCAATCACTATCTTCATTCGTTCCTACCTCGACCGTCCTGCATCTTTTTTTGCAGGATGCTTTCCTAATAATCAATATATCAGTATACTATATTTTCTCTTATAACTCAATCAATTCCTTATTCGAATGTGCAAGATTCTCAATTCCGTCTTCCTTCACGATCACCATATCCTCGATCCGCACGCCGCCAAAGCCCGGAAGATAGGCGCCCGGTTCTACCGTCATCAGCATATTTGGCTTCAAAACGGTATCATCACGCATATTGCACGCCGGCGATTCATGGATCTCCAAGCCGACGCTATGCCCCAATCCATGTCCAAAATACGGTCCGTAACCGGCATCTGTAATAATATCCCGCGCGATCTTATCCACTTCCTTGCAGATCATGCCCGCATGAAGCAGGGATTCCGTTACCCGATTTGCCTTCAAGACAAGCTGATAGATCTCCTTCTGCTTCTCATCTGCCTTACCGACCACGATCGTCCGTGTCATATCGGAGCAATATCCCTGATACCGGCAGCCAAAATCCATCGTAATAAAATCGCCGTATTCGATCTTCTTATCCGTCGGGATCGCATGCGGCATGGAGGAATGGATCCCCGATGCCACAATGGTATCAAACGACAGTCCATCCGCGCCGTACTGCAGCATATAATATTCCAGCTCTGCGCGAATCTCAAGCTCTGTTACCCCCGGCTTGATAAAGTCCAAGATCCTGCCAAACGCCAGATCTCCGATATGCTCTGCCTGTCTGAGACAATTAAGCTCCTCCTCCGTCTTGACCTGGCGAAGCTTGCATACCTCCTGATCAAGCGGAACCCATTCCGCCACATGCGGAAGTCCCTTCTCGTATTCATGGAAGGTATGACACAGCATAGACCGATCCTCATATCCGATCCGCTTTGCCTGCTCCCGCTCCATATACTCCGTCAGGATATCCTTGGTACTTCTCTGATGGTTGCATTCTTCGATCGCAAAGTCACTTTCCTGTCCTGCCGCCTCCGTATAACGGGAATCCGTGATCAGAACCAAGCTCTGTTCTGATATATATAAGGTTCCCTCGCCGCCGCGGAATCCACTTAAATACCGCATATTATACGGATCCGTGATCAGAATTGCATCCAGTTGTTTCGTTTTCAATATATCTGCTGCCGACTTACCCATGTTGATCTCCTTTTGCCAGACTTTCTTACCCATGATACTGTTATCTCAAGTATTACTCTTATACAGTACCTGCTATCTCATCATGATTCCTGTATGCCCGGATCAGATATCCCGGCGTGTGATTCAGCATTACCGAACTTCTTCACCCGGCTCGATCATCTCGTATCCATACCGTTCAAAATAAAAGCTCATCCGTTCATTCACCTTCCTAATCAGCTCCGGCGGATACTCATATGTATTGGTCTTATAATCCTGCATAGAATCAATATATTCCTTAAAATAAGGCTTTGCCTTCTCATACCCCTCAAGCCCAAGCTTCTCATATATCATCTGCATATACACTTCCTGATCAGTCACAAAATCCTCATACTTGATATCGACCTTATCCTTCTCCGGAATCCTGTCCAGATCGCGAAATGCGCGCCGATATACTGCTTCAAACAACTTGCAGATACGATCTAGCAGATACTCGTCTGAGCAAGGTTCCGAAATTGCGAATTTGTTCATCTCCGTACTGAACATATGGACTGCGGATCGGACAACCACATATGGATTCCGGTAGATATTGATGAACTTCGCCTTAGGGTATGCCCTCTTTAAGAAACCGATCCGTGCTGTATTATCCGGACTCTTTAAGCATAGCTGTTTGCCGCCTTTCATCCAGGATACTTTTTTCAATATGTAATTATAGATCAACCAGAATCGCCGCCGATCCTTAGAACTCATGGAATCCACAAAGACTGCGTAGAGGAATTTGGCGCCACGGCCACGATCCGGAAATGCCATCATATGACTCACTTCCAAGGTCGTGATCCCGGACATTGCAAGTCCTTCTTCCATTGGAAGATCAATCTCATATTCCAGATTATCCATCAATCTGGCGCCTTTCAGATTCTTCGCAAGCACAGCTGTTAGCGGCTTACGGAGCAAGAAGCTGTTGCCAAACGTCATCGTGCTTACCGGATCAAACCATGCCCACTGCGGATCACGCGTGATCAGATTATGAAGATAGCTGGTTCCGCTTCTCCAAAAACCCACGATATAAACCGGATCCTTTTTTAACTTATGAAGATGTACCGGCACCCATGTCAAAACATATTCCAGATAAGCAAGCGGTGTCAACAACGCGCTCTCAAGGGTGATCACAATCGCCTGAGGAATATGCTTTCTGTCGATCCGATTCTCTTTGATCAGCTTCAGCCAGACATCCATGCGCACTGTGCTCAACATATGTCCAAAAGTAACTTCCGGTTTTTCCATGCTCCTTATCCTCCAATCTTACCTCAATCTATATCTATAATCTTATACGTTCTCTTCTCTCGAATTCTCTAAGACTCCCTGTATTGTTTGCACTGAGTACTCACATTATACCAGCTCATACAGATTACACGCAACAAGGGCTATTCCGATCGATGACAGCACCTGTATGACAGGATGAATCTTCTTGCGCTGCATCAGGATCAGTACACCGGTAACAACCAACATCAAGAACAGCACACTTCCAAAGCCCCAGCCGGCATTATCCTCTATGATACAATTCGTATTGTATAGCGATATTCCTACGCTGATCAGTAGTCCCGACACGATCGGTCGGATCAGATCCGTTAGCGTCTGGAACATCGGCATCGATTTCCAACGGTCATACATCATTTTCACGACATCAAAGACCGCACAGGACGCAGCCGTTGCGCTGGCAAAGCCTGCAAG
>CACZRT010000074.1 GCA_902783585.1 uncultured Lachnospiraceae bacterium
AACAGGTGTGGAAGGAGAGATCCATAGTGGAAATGCAGTGATCGATCATTCCATACAAGAGATATATCATTGGGCTGAGGATAATGGCACGGCATGCGAGATCACTATGAATCATTTTTATGATGAGTCTTTTGTTTTAGATGAATACGAAGTTATGAATCTATTTAAGAATATTCAACTGCTGGTGCGGTCAAGGCAGGCATCTCATTTATCGTGGATGGCATGTCATGTTCGTTGGAATCAGGAAATGATGATGGTTTGCTTGGAATTTAATCATCGTAAGGGATTTCGTCGAAGTCTTCGTAATTGCAAGGAGTTTCAGGGGATATATGACATATTGAGCCTACATGACGGGATGCTTAATATACGCAAGGATTTTAATTCCTACATAATTGAAATGATGTTGTTTGACAAGGTGGTTTTCAAATAATGAAAGGCGTCTTTGTCGAGAGCATGATAGGAAAGGGTAGTTTGAGGAACATAAGATGTGGAAGTGGATAATTCTTGGCATAGCTTTGGCTTTGCTCATACTTGTAATACAGATCCGGACCTATAGAAATCGGAAAAAGATAGAGTCTGAGTCAAAAATGATCATGGATGAAATTCATAAGAGAAGCGAGCAATATGCGGTTGCTTCAAAGCGATATACAGATGAACGATATATCCGCCATGATATTTGGGAGCAAAGGGAGTATTTGGATGGCAGCGACCTTTCTGCTCAAGAGGTTGTCAGACTGGTCATGGAACGCAAGCTTGCTTATGCAACGGAAAAGGATGTACGCTGCATAATTAATATAGACTTGAATACTTATGCGGATCAATTTGCAGACTGGAGTTTACAGGATATCGTTTCTCTCCTTACAAATCTTCTGAATAATGCAATTGAAAGCTGTTTGCGGATAGAGAACGTGGAAGATCGGATCATACGGTTATCCTATGGTCAAGGTGATTCCGGACATATATTATGTATTGAAAATGCTAAGCCGAGCAATATCCATCCGTTAGAGCAGGGGATGATAACGTCGAAGGAGGATAGTGAGCAGCATGGGTATGGGACGAGGATCATACAGGAGGTTATTGATGAACATGGCGGAGATATCAGATATTATGATAAGGGAAATTGTTTTGTTAGTGTGGTCAGACTCTCATAATAGTGTGAACTTGTATTTGTGATATGATAAGAGTAAGATGCTGTTGTGATGAGGCAAGCGGCAGAATAATGAACAATCAGACCGGAGGAAGTAGTTATGACCTTAAGTATATACATTATGACATTCGGATATACAATAACTGTTGTTATTCTGCCGTTCTTTCTGTTCCCTGTAAAAATTAAGAAGGGATTCTTTCCGGTTATCTTCTGCGTAGTGTGGGGGCTTTATAGTATAATAGAATATCTGACAATTCTTAACATGGAAGGCAGGATTAATTATTCGTCATACTTCATGTTGGCTATATTTATAGAAGTGATAATTATCTTTGGAACTATATTTTGGTGTACAAAGGGGAATTTTTGGAAGTACTGCTTCTGGGAGATGTTATATGGACATGTTACGAATATTTTTTCCTCGTTTTTTCTTACTTTGTTCCCTAAATCATCCAAAATCGTTCAAGCATATGAGGCTGTTATCTTGGGACAATCGCAGGATTGGATTGGTTCCTTAGAGTATATACTTTTATTATCGCTAACCGATATATGTATAGCTATAATTATGCATTTTCTGATCCCAATGGAGGGGGGATCTTCCAAACGTTCCTATCAATCCTACAAGTATATTATGATCACGTATTTTGTTATTACTGTGCTTGCTGCTGTTATTAAGCAGTTTGTGCATTATGATTTTATTCAGGGTTTGTCTCAAGGGAAAGAATTAAACATGGTTCTGATAAGTATAATTACCGGAGGCAGCGTGATTGGCGCATGTAATCTTGTGGGGTATTTGTATAATCATATCGAGGCCAAGAGAATTCGACGCGGTCTATCTGCACTCCGGATAGACGAATTGAAGGATGATCCGACAATGATTTGTTCCGGTAACTATATCTTGGATCGTCAATTACAGGTTCTATATCAGAGATTTCAGGACAGTGATGTTGCGTTTGAGTTGACAATGAATCGACCCTTTCAGGAGGGGATGGTTCTTACAGAATATGAGGCGGCTATCTTGTTAAAGTCGATATCTGAGGTCGCTTTTCAACGCAAAAGCATGTACGATGCATGGTCAGTAATGTGTATCCATTGGAATTCCGATATGATGATGCTCTATCTCGAATTTAATCGGGACCATAAGATTCAACGATTACAAAGACAAAGAGAATTTGAAGATATTTATGATATTATGAATCAACATGAAGGAATTATAAAGACTAGGCGAGGCGTGAATTCATACGAGATAGAAATGATGCTGTTTGAGAATAAAACACATGAATCCCTGATAAAGAATTCATAGGTTATATCGGAGGATAAGGGAATGTCTTTAGGTACGATCATACTTAATATAGGTAATGCTATTTCTGTGATAATCCCTCCTATTTTTTTGTTTCCATCAAAGATAAAAAAATGGATGTTTCCGATAGTTTTCCTTGGAGTATTAGCAGAGTTCTTTAACCAGCTTCAGAGTGGCGATGTTATTAGTTATCCCTTATATTTTATATGTGTGTTGACAATCGAGGTTTTACTGCTGATTGGAGTAATATTTATATGTACAAAGGGGAATTTTTGGAAGTATTGGCTGTTAGAGGTCATTTATATGCACTTGGCAAATGCTGTTTTTATGATGATCGTTCCACTTTTTCCAAAGGTACAGGAAGCGATAGAGAATGATCTGTTATGCGTGCCAATCGATTTGTTGGCAGGAGCAGAGACGACACTGTTATTGGCAACTGTTTGTGCAATATTAGCGTTATTGTTTCATTTCTTTATACCGATTAATAATAATTTTCCCGAGAAACCATTTAAGTATATTGCAATTGTCTATCATGTAATTAGTTTGGGGTTTGCAATTGTCAAGCAATCCTATTTTTATGACTTTATATATAATTCTTCGCGTACGAGCACTATTAATATGATCATCGTGGGCATCATTATTGCTGTTGGTGTTATCGTTGGCTGCAATCTGGTCGGCTATCTGTATAATCGTATGGAAATATATAGAATTCGAAGAGAACAGGCACATTTTGAAAAAATGCTTCTATACGATGATATACAGACGGAGGGTATATCTTCCTGCAATATTGTAATGGACAAACAGATTCAGGAATTGATCTTGTTATTTCGGGAAGAAGATATTGCATTTGAACTGACGATGAACCAGCCATATAAGAGTGATAAGCCACTATCAGAATATGAAATTGTAATCCTGCTGCAATCTCTTGAGTCTTTGATCCGACATCGTAAGAATAAACGCGCGGCCTGGGCTGTCATACATTTGCATTGGAATTCTGATATGATGATGCTTGATCTGGAGTTTAGCCGTAATCATGATTTTCGGCGTTTGCAGAATCAGAGAGAATTCGAGAATATCTATGATATCTTGAATCGACATGAGGGATTGATGCGAATATGCCGAAGGGTCAATACCTATGAAATCGAAATGCTATTGTTTTGACCAGTGTTTTTCAAACATTGATTTCTATCTAAAATCTTGATACAATAGCCCCAAAGGTTTATTTGATATTAATGTAGAAATGGAGAATCAGAAGTGATAGATGTATGCTTGCTCGGAACCGGCGGTATGATGCCGCTGCCGAATCGTGCCCTGACATCGTTGATGCTGCGTTATAATGGAAGTACGATCCTGATCGATTGCGGCGAAGGAACGCAGGTGGCAGTTAAGAAATGTGGCTGGAATTTCAAACCGATCGACGTGATATGCTTTACACACTATCATGCAGATCATATCAGTGGTCTTCCGGGACTGCTTCTGACGATGGGCAACGCGGAACGAACGGAACCGCTTCTGATGATCGGACCGAAGCGTTTGGAGAAGACAGTGACGGCATTACGGACGATCGCGCCGGAGCTCCCATTTCCAATCCTGTTCCATGAACTGAATGAGTCTGAAGAGACGGTGCAGATTCCGGTCAGGGACCTCACATTGCATGCCTTTCGCGTGAATCATAATGTAACCTGTTACGGCTATCGGGTAGAGCTTGCGCGTGCAGGAAAGTTTGATATGAATAAGGCGAAGGAATATCAGGTGCCGATGGAGTGCTGGAGTACTCTGCAGAAGCAGGAGACGGCGGAATATCAAGGCAAGGTGTATACACAGGATATGGTGCTTGGAGCTCCGAGGAAGGGGTTGAAGCTGACCTACTGCACAGATACAAGACCGACACCGTCAATCCTGGACAATGCGAAGAATTCCGACCTGTTCATTTGTGAAGGTATGTATGGAGAGGATGGTAAGGAAGCGAAGGCGGAAGAACACAAGCATATGACGATGTATGAGGCTGCGGAATTGGCGCAACGTTCCGATGTGAAAGAACTGTGGCTGACCCACTACAGTCCGTCTCTGATCCGCCCGGAGCAATATGCAGATAAGGTGCAGGCAATATTCCCGAATACGGTAATCCCGCGGGATGGCAGGAAGATCGAGTTGAACTTTGAAGATTGATAATGATAATAACGTAGACAGGGAAAACCTGTATGGAGGACAGACAGTTGGAAGAACGTAATCAGAATGCTTCGGCTGCCGACAATCAAATACAGAAGGAACAGAAGAGCTCTGCTGTGGCGAATGGAGTATCTGCTGCTGCGAACAGAGCTTCTGTAGAAAGAGGAGCTTCTGCCGCGGTGAATGGAGCCTCTGCAGGAAGACGTACATCGACAGCTGCGAGCGGTACGAAGAAGAAAAAGCGCAAGGACAGTCAGCTTGGACAGATGATCCGCTTTGTTGTAATTCTGGTATTAGTTGCCGGTGTGATCATTGCGGTGTATCTTCGCATGACGAATCAGTCGAAGAACAGTGCTCAAAAGGCAGAAGAGAATCTGACAGAGACGGAGATCTTAAAGCTCTACGATCTGGATAACAAGTATCCGAAGGCGGCGAGAGATGTTGTGAAGATGCATTGCCGTATGCTTAAGACCACATATAATGAGAAGCTTAGTGATGATGATTATACGGTTCTGAATATGCAGATGCGCAAGCTTTTCTCGGAAGCCCTGCTTGCACAGAATGATCCCGAAACACAGTTAGAGGAATTGAAACGGACAACGAAGGAATTCCGTACGGACGGAAAGATCTATATCAGTTATTCGGTGGATCAGGAGGCGAATGTTCAGTATTCTACGGTAGATGGTGTGGAATATGCGCTTGTGCTGATGAATTGCACGATCAAGCAAAGCTCCGGAACGAATACCTTAAGTGAAGAGTATCTGCTGTGTAAGGAAGATGGTAAATGGAAGATCGTGGGCTGGCAGGGACTGGCCTCTGAGCATACCATTGAAGAACAAAAATGATATTTTGATAGATAGATGATGATTTGATCATTGATCAGAGCGCAGAATATAGGTTGTAATGATGGAGTACAGGAATGGAAGAGGTTAAGATACTTGCGATCGAGTCTTCTTGTGATGAGACCGCAGCGGCAGTTGTAGTGAACGGACGGGATGTCCGTTCGAATATCATATCATCGCAGATCGACCTGCATACCTTATATGGAGGTGTGGTTCCGGAAATAGCCTCCAGAAAGCATGTGGAGAATATCAATTATGTGATACAGGAGGCATTATCACAGGCTTCCGTCACACTGAATGATCTGGATGCGATTGCTGTAACTTATGGACCCGGTTTGGTGGGGGCGTTATTGGTAGGAGTTGCTGAAGCAAAGGCAATCGCGTACGCGAAGAAACTTCCGTTGATCGGAGTACATCATATTGAAGGACATATATCTGCCAATTATATTGAAAATAAGGACCTGGAACCGCCGTATATCTGCCTTGTTGTATCCGGCGGACATTCACATCTGGTGAAGGTAACGGATTACGGAGAATATGAGATCTTAGGCCGAACGCGGGATGATGCTGCGGGAGAAGCCTTCGATAAGGTGGCGCGAGCAATCGGACTTGGATATCCGGGTGGCCCTAAGATCGATAAGGTTGCCAGGGAGGGTAATCCGGAAGCAATCGATTTCCCAAGAGCGAGCATTGCAGAGAATCCGTATGATTTCAGCTTCAGCGGCTTGAAATCGGCAGTTCTGAATTATCTGAATCAATGCGAGATGAAGGGTGAAGCTTACGTTCAGGCGGATGTGGCCGCTTCCTTTCAGAAGGCGGTCGTAGATGTATTGACTGAGCATGCCATGATGGCAATCGATGAGAGCGGCATGAAGAAACTGGCGATCGCCGGGGGCGTAGCGTCGAATTCCGCTCTTCGTAAAGCAATGGAGGAAGCCTGTAAGAATAAGGGTGTGGCATTCTATCTGCCGTCACCGGTCCTGTGTACGGATAATGCGGCGATGATCGGAGCAGCCGCCTATTATGAATATATCAAAGGCGTCCGGCATGGCTGGGATCTGAATGCGGTCCCGAATCTCAAGCTCGGCGAGCGTTAGGATATAGAATACTAATATGATTAGTGTAACATTTCTTGATGATGAAGAATAAAATGAGATGGTATTTTCATGAGGGATATGAGGAGATCAGGAGGAAGCAAATGATAGAAAATGATGGGATATTTAACAAGATAGCAGAGGCGTTGTTATCGGATTATTCAAGCGTCTATTATGTGAATGCTGTTACGAATGAGTATCATTGGTATTCCATTAATCCGGAATTCCGCTCGTTACAGATTGAGCAGGGCGGCGAGGATTTCTTTGTGAATATGGCGAGGGATGCCAGGCAGGTGGTATATGAAGAGGATCTTCACATTTTCTTGGAAGAGATTCAGAAGGAGAAGCTCTTACAGGAGATGAAGAACGGAATGATGCAGAATATTGAGTACCGCCTGATGATTGACGGAAAGCCGGTCTACCATTCCCTGCGTCTGATCCGTGAGGTTGGTGAGCAGGATGATTATTTTATCCTGGGCGTTATCAATGTCGATCGCGAGGTGCGGGAGCGTATAGAGAATGAGGAGCTGATACGGAAGCATGAGGTCTTCAATCAGATCGCGGAGAGTCTCGCAGCGCACTATGATGTCATCTATTATGTGGATTGTGAGACCGGCAAATATGATGCATATACGTCGAATGATATCTATGGCAATCTGGAGATCCAGGAGACCGGAAATGATTTCTTCGAAGAGTGTAAGGCAAATTCGCGAATCCTTGTCCATAAGGATGATGTAGACCGTGTGACCGCGATTCTTGAACGAGATTATCTGATCACAACGCTGGATAACCGTAAGCGCTACAGTGCGGATTATCGACTGATGATCAATGGAATCCCGCAATATACAAGACTCACGGTTATGTGGGCCAGTGACAGGATCCATTTTGTGATCGGTGTTGAGAATATTACAGAGGAAGTCCGCAAAGAAAATGAACATATTCTTGCGATTAATTTTGCAAATGAACAGGCAAGGCGCGACGAGCTGACCGGTATCAAGAATAAGAAGGGATATCGGGAGATGGAGGATTCCATTCAGCAGAAGATCGAAATGGGTGTCCAGTCGGCATTTGCCATGGTAGTATGTGATCTGAATAATTTGAAAAAGATTAATGATACCAAGGGGCATAAGGCGGGAGATGATTATATCCGCTCGGCGTCGAAGCTCATCTGTAATACATTTGATCATAGTCCGGTCTTCCGGATCGGCGGTGATGAGTTCGTTGCTGTTCTGATCGGTGATGATTATCAGAATCGGGAGGAGCTGTTCCGGGCGATCCGTGCACAGGTGCTTGAAAATCAGGATAAAGAAGACGGACCGGTCATTGCAACGGGAATGGCATTGTTTGATCCCGAACACGATACCAAGATCTCGGATGTATTTGAACATGCAGACCGGATGATGTATGACAATAAGAGAAGCCTGAAGGAGCGGGCAGGGGAATCTTC
>CACZRT010000075.1 GCA_902783585.1 uncultured Lachnospiraceae bacterium
ATGGACAGCCGTGTGAGATAGGGAAGGGTCTCATCTAAGATGTCCCGGTCAATGAAGGGGTAAGCATAGCCGTTGGTGACAAGAGAGAGTTTGGGTGTGGTGACCGGAACGGAAATTAGGCCTGTATCGGAGCGGATGGCAGCTCCTGTCTGCGGGAGATTATCGGGCACATAGTCCGTATCTAACAGTAAGGCCTGCCCAACGGCAAGATCATACGGGAATTCCAATTGATTATCATACAGGACAGTTTCTGCATTGATATTATATTGTCTTGCAATGGAAGATACGGTATCTCCCGGATTCACAATGTAGATCAGCATGGTATAATATATTCCTCAGAAGGCAGAAAAGTTCCTTGTTCTGCTCATTTTGTGTGTTTTATTGCCTTTTTGAATCTGCCTATTGTCAATACAGGGGTGTTTGGGCTATACTAATTATGTATGAGTATGTGTAAATGGAAGTAAAAATGCCGGAGTAAGGGCCGGTGACGAAAGGATTAAGTTTGGTGAGTGTATGAAAGTTGTTTCGATTGTACTTAGTTTGTTATGTGGTGTGGCACTGTTTCTGTATGGCATGTCTCTGATGGGAGATGGTCTTAAGAAGGTTGCCGGCAATAAGTTAGAGAAGATCTTATATAAGCTGACCAGTACGCCGATCAAGGGTGTATTTTTGGGCGCAGTGGTGACGGCGATTATTCAGTCCTCCTCTGCGACCTCGGTTATGGTGGTTGGTTTTGTTAATTCCGGTATGATGAAGGTCGCGCAGGCGATCGGTATCATTATGGGGGCGAACATCGGCACGAGTATTACGGGCTGGATTCTCTGTCTGTCTTATATCGACGGCTCCGAGGGAATTGCAGCATTGCTGTCTACAGCTACGATCTCTGCAATCGTTGCCATAGTCGGAATCCTGTTCAAGATGGCTTTAAAGAAGGATATATACAAGCATTTGGGCGATATCATGCTGGGATTTGCGATTCTGATGATCGGGATGCAGACCATGAGTACGGCGGTATCGCCGCTCAAGGATAATCCGTCATTTACGGGTGTGCTTACCATGTTCTCCAACCCGTTTGTCGGTATTCTGATCGGTATTATATTTACCGCGATCCTGCAAAGTGCGTCGGCTTCGGTCGGTATTCTGCAGGCATTATCCATGAATGGCATAATCACCTTCTCATCTGCATTTCCACTTACGATGGGAATTGGTGTCGGCGCGGCATTTCCGGTACTTCTGTCTTCTGTGGGAAGTAATAAGAACGGTAAGCGGACAGCACTGGTCTATTTGTTAAATGATCTGTTCGGTATGATCTTCTGGTCGCTGGCTTTTTATATCAGTAATGCGATCGTGGGCGGATTCTCCTTTATGGATATGACCATGAGTCCGGTTAAGGTGGCACTTCTGAATTCGGTTTTCCGGATTGCGACGGTCATCATGCTGATGCCGTTCATTAAGCTGATCGAGAAGCTGGTATTTACCTTGATCAAGGATTCCCCGGAGGATATGGAGGAGGAAACGGATCTGGATCTTTTGGAAGAACGGTTCCTTGCCTATCCGGATCTGGCAATCACGCAGAGTCATACCGTAGTGAACAGTATGGCAAAGAAAGCACAGAAGAATATTGTGACAGCTCTTGGCCTGTTAAATGTCTATTCACCGGAGCGGTATAACAAGGTTCAAGATCGTGAGAACCAGATCGACAAATATGAGGATCGTCTCGGGACGTATTTGATGCAGCTGACCGGACGAGATCTGTCGGTGGATCAGACCAAGGAGGTATCGAAGTTCTTACATACGATCAGTGATTTTGAGCGTCTGGGGGATCATGCTACGAACATTGCGTCAGTGGCGAATGAGCTGGTCGACCGTGACATTACATTTTCACAGGAAGCGAATTATGAGTTGGAGGTCGCCATCTCGGCAATTAAGGAGATTCTGGAGCTTACGGTGAATGCATTCCAGGAGGATGATCTGGGGCTGGCGATGAGGATCGAACCGCTGAATCAGCTGATCTCCACGCTTTGCAATGAGATGAAGTCCCGGCATGTAACCAGACTTCGTAAGGGAAAATGTGATGTTCAGCAGGGATTTGCATTCAATGATCTTCTGACGAATTTTGAGCGTATCGGGGCACACTGCTCGAATGTTGCAGTTGCCATGATCGAGCTGGATGAGGCGGAATTCGATACACATCAGTATCTGCGTGGCGTACGTGAGATGAAGAACAGCGAATATCTGACTTATTTCAGCGATTACGAGAAGAAATATGACATCAATAATTATAAGCAGTGGAAGAAAGAGAACAAGGCAGAGAA
>CACZRT010000076.1 GCA_902783585.1 uncultured Lachnospiraceae bacterium
AGGCCAAGGAAAAAGCCCGTCGGGAAACCGCGAAGAAGATCATCAAATAACTCTTTCTCAGTTTAATCAATTAATTGTAAGGGGGAAAACAAAATGTCTAATTACGAAGCCATCTTTGGCGGTGTGTATGTTGTGTTTATGATCCTGTACGTTATGATCGTGATCGGAGCTGCTGCCGCATTTTATATATTGAATTCCATCGGGCTCAGCAACATGGCGAAGAAGCTCGGTTATGATAAGCCTTGGCTGGCATGGATCCCGGGTGCCTGTGTGTATCTGATGTGCGTGCTTCCAGCAAAAGAATATAAGATCCTTGTATTTAACAAGACCTTTACAGATCGTAAGAATGCCTTCTGGGCCTGGCTGATCCTGTTGGGTGCAGGGTTCATCACAGGAATCCTGTGTGTGATCCCATTCATTGGATGGATCATCGCGATTCTGGTATATCCGGCCATCGTATTTGGATCTGTCATCACAGGCTATCCGATCCTCAAGGATCTGTTCGATCTGTTCCATGATAATAAGAAGGCTATGATCTTCTCCATCGTCAGCATAGCCGCTCCGATTGCGCAGGGAGTGTTCTTCTTCATCACAGGCAGGGGCGAACCGAAGGAGCTGCCGGATTATACACAGGCATAGCCTACAAAACCCTCAAAGTATAATTAGCAGATATGATCAGCTACATACTTTGAGGGTTTTCTTATATGCCTGAACGGCTCTCTATTATGGGCGTAAATGCCCCATTTTCTATTACTCTAATCCGAAATTGATCAAGAGATTATGGAACTCTGTTGTATTCGCGAATTGCTCCAGCACATCATCTCTGGACATTCCTTCATTCAGCAGGGATACCCAGCTATCCAGACCTGCCTGATCATACTCCCGATTCATATAGGTTCGATACACGATTTTCATGAAATCTTCATTGCTAAGACTTGCGCCGCCTAATTCATCCGAACGGCAGAACGAAGCCGCAACCTGACCCGGAGTCACCGATCCATCATCAATATAACCTGCCCAATTACGGATCTCATCACCACTTGCCGCTCTGCCAAAGCAATTCGCATATAAATGCGCAACAAATGCTTCCGACGGAGTCTGGGCCACCATCACACTGCATGTTGCGGTAATCTCGCTCCCATCAGCCGTCTTACAGCTGATCGTTGTCATTCCAAAGGATCTCCCCGTAACATTACCGTTTGCATCGACCTCTGCAATCTCAGGATTATCACTGATCCATGTCACAGAAGAATCTGTAACATCCTCCGGATATACTGCGGCCGAGATAACGATCGTCCCGCCCACCATAACATTAGCGACATTCTTATCCATGATCAGCTCATTCGCCAGAATCTTCGGAGCTTCCGTTACAACCGGTGTCTCTGTATCAGCCGATGCGATAATATCATCCAGCTCTTCCGGTGTGACTTCCTGTTGTTCATGTTCATCCTTATCGGCAAGTTCTCCATCCTTATCTCCGGCTTTCGGAAGCATGACCGCGATCAGGATTCCGATGACGACGATCAGGACAAGCAAAAATGCGCCTCCGCCGATCAGGATCCATTTCAAAGCCCCTGACTTACGTTCACCGGTTCCGGACCCGGTATCCGGCTGAACGGTATTATTCATAACATACGGCGAATCCAGAATCTCTGTATTATTCTCACTTCCGCCACCGGCAGCAGATCTCTGATTCAATGTACCCTGCCGGGAACCCTGTGGACGATCCATGGCGCCCATGCCCATCTCTGCTGACGAATCAGAAGCTGTCATATTCGGTCCGGCAGGCTGATGTAACATATTCGGATACGGCATCTGATCTGCAGTAAGAACTGTCGTACTCTCATCATACGATGGATGTGGTTCTTCTATCGGCGGAGCTTCTTCCGGAACATCGTATCTCGGCTGAACGGAATCCGCCCGCTTCGTCGGACTGCCGCACTGCGGACAGAACATGGCCTGTTCATTGGTGATCACTGCACCACATTGCGTACAAAACATAGCGTCTCACCCTCCTCTTAGGTATCTGTGATGTATAACGTGAACACATTATACATCATAGATACAGGACAATGCAACATTTCTATATCTTCTTTTCCCCGATTCTTACCCCCGGCAAAGGCGGTCAGGCCGCCTTTCCCTTGTGCTTACGCTTCGGGGCATTCCCACGCCAGATCGTATAACCGATCCGAATCGTGTCCTTCTTAGCCTGCTTCCCGTTCTTGCTGCCCTTCTTCTTAGCGGCCGTTTTCGTCTCTGCCTTATCCTCCGCCTTGACGCGCGGCTGATATTCTACCGTCATCTTCAGTTCCATATGCGGATCGGCAATAAGAATGGTATCGCCCTTTCCGTCTGCATTCGGAGTAATCCCCACCACTACCTTCCGGTTCCAGAACTTCTTCGGGTACCTGGCAAGCAGGGTATTCTGAAGATACTGCAGGCAGTAGTCTTCTAACTGATACTGGTCCTTAACCTTCTGCCCCATGTACCGCAGATACAGCTTCTTCTCATATAACGGTGTCTTGCATTCCGCATGTTCAAAGTAACTGGTCAGCATCATATACATTGCATAAGTCAGTGCCATCTGGATATCTTCCTGTGTGTTCTTGTTATAATTTACCTTAGTCATCATAATTATCACCAATTCCTTTCCATCATCCTGATACAGGATGTTGCTTCATAATAGTTACCTGTTACTATAGCTGCTTAC
>CACZRT010000077.1 GCA_902783585.1 uncultured Lachnospiraceae bacterium
GTTAGCTCGCTTATGCTTAGTACACTGGTACTATCGAACGAGAACCAAACTCGCTATGGACGGGAAGCCCCCGCCTCTTTAGGCGGGGGGAGGATGTCACTGTGAGGTTATTATGGATTCAATTCATTATATCAATGCACGGAATACTTCGACAAGACTTCATGAAAAAGGTGGAGTCTGTTATCTGACCTTTCCGATTCTGGAAAAAGCAGGCGTTGTCCATGCCTTCAGTACAAGGCTCGGAGGCGTGAGTACCGGGATCTATGCTTCGATGAACTTAAGCTTTCACAGAGAGGACGATCCGGAGGCGGTTATGGAGAATCATCGAAGACTGGCAGCTGCCGTCGGATATGATCCTGACCGGCTGGTGTTCTCGGATCAGGTGCATGATACGGTGATCCGCAAGGTTACCCGAGAGGATGCAGGCAAGGGAATTATAAGAGAAACAGATATTATAGGGATTGACGGATTGGTAACGAACGAACCGGAGCTTCCGTTAATGACATTTTATGCGGATTGTGTTCCGTTTTATTTTTATGACCCGGTACATCGGGTGGCCGCACTGGCACATTCCGGCTGGAGGGGGACACGGGCACGCATGGGACGATGCATGGTGCAATATATGGAGCGGGAATACGGTTGTCGTCCGGAGGATATCATCAGTGTCGTCGGACCGTCTATATGCCAGAGCTGTTATGAGATCAGCGAGGATGTGGCAGAAGAGTTCCGAACGTCGTTTCCGGAGCAGATCTTACCGGAGCTTCTACGGGATGACCATAATGGGAAATACCATTTGAATCTGCACAGAGCGAACGAATATATTCTGCAGGATGCGGGGCTTCGTCCGGATCATATCGGCGTTACGGATCTATGTACCTGCTGCAATCCGAAGCTGTTATTCTCCCACAGGGCGAGCAAGGGACGCCGCGGGAATCTGGGAGCGGTGATTATGCTGACAAAAGAGTGAAGGTTAATGAATATTGTTGATTTCATAGGATAGAAGATGATCGCTGTAAATAAGACGATTGAAGAGGATAAAAGGTAAGTGTTGATATTTACGGATAAGAACAGACAGGAGCAAAATGAATCAAAATCACAATCCGTATGAGCCGGATCATGCGGAAAACCCGGAAGTGAATAAGAATGCTGATCGAGTCCCGGACGGATGTCCGAAAACCGCCCATAAGATCATCGCGGTCACACCCGGCAGTATCGGAGAAGAGATGGAGGTTGAGGCCGGAGATTATCTCCTAGAGGTGAATGGTGAGGTGATCACGGATATCTTTGACTATCAGTTCCTGATCGAGGATACCTACGTGACCATTCTGATCCGGAAAGCGGACGGTGAGGAATGGGAATTGGAGATTGATAAGGACGAGAGCGAGGATCTGGGACTGGTCTTTGAGAACAGTCTGATGGACGAATATCATTCCTGCAGAAATAAGTGCATCTTCTGTTTTATTGACCAGATGCCGCCGGGAATGAGGCCGACTTTGTATTTTAAAGATGACGACTCCAGATTGTCATTTTTGCAAGGTAATTATATTACGTTGACAAATATGACGGATGCGGATATCGACCGGATCATCCGGTTCCATCTGGCTCCAATCAATATCTCCGTACATACCACGAATCCGGAGCTTCGGTGCAGAATGCTGTCCAACCGCTTTGCGGGGGATTCTCTTGACAAGATCCGGCGTCTGTACGAAGCGGAGATTCCCATGAACGGACAGATCGTCTTATGCAAGGGTGTGAATGACGGTAAGGAATTGGAACGCTCGATTCAGGATCTGCTTGCCTATGCTCCATATATGCAGAGCGTATCGGTCGTGCCGGTGGGGTTGACCAAGTTTCGGGAAGGGCTATACCCATTAGAACCGTTTACGAAGGAGGATGCAGCTTCCGTTATCTCGCTGATCCGGCGTTATCAGAAGCAAGCCTATGATCAATATGGGATCCATTTCATTCATGCCAGCGATGAATGGTATATCTTGGCGGAAGAGGAGCTGCCGGAGGCGGAGGTCTATGACGGATATATCCAGTATGAGAACGGCGTCGGCATGGTGCGGATGTTTAAGGACGATCTGACAGAAGCATTAAGCAGGATAGAAGTGAATGAGAAAAAGGGAAAGGTTACCCTTGTAACAGCGAAGCTGATCTATCCGACGATCTGTTGGGCGGCGGAGCGTATGCAGGAAAAATTTCCAAACATGGAGCTTTCCTGTGTGTGTATTACGAATCATTTCTTCGGTGAGCGGATCACGGTGACGGGACTTCTGACCGGTCAGGATATCTATGAACAGCTAAAGGGTCTTGAGCTTGGCGATTATGTGATCCTACCGTCTCAGGTATTGAAGGCGGATGAGGACATATTTCTGGATGATTGGACCTTAAGTGATCTGCAAAAGGCTTTACAAGTTGAGATTCGTATTGTAAAATCAAATGGTATGGGCTTTATTGAGACTGTAACGGGAACGGACAGATCGAGATAGAAGGAGTGTAGAGATTATGAGCAAACCAATCGTGGCGATCGTTGGCAGACCGAATGTTGGGAAGTCAACGCTCTTTAATGTATTGGCAGGTCAGAATATATCGATCGTGAAGGATACACCGGGTGTAACCAGAGACCGGATCTATGCGGACGTGAACTGGTTAGACCATTATTTTACGATCATTGATACCGGCGGTATTGAACCGAAGGCAGATGATGTGCTGCTTAAATTCATGCGGGAACAGGCAGAAATCGCCATAGAGACCGCCGATGTGATCATGTTCCTTGTCGATGTGCGGGAAGGACTGGTGGACGCGGATTATCAGGTGGCGGATATGCTGCGACGCTCGCAGAAACCGGTGGTATTAGTAGTGAATAAGGTTGATAACTTTGAGAAATTCATGCCGGATGTCTATGAATTCTATAATCTCGGCATCGGGGATCCCCATCCGGTCTCTTCAAGCTCGAAGCTGGGGCTTGGAGATTTGCTGGATGAGGTGACTTCTTATTTTGACGATAGCAGTAAGAACGAGGAAGAGGATGAACGCCCGAGGATTGCCATTATCGGGCGGCCGAATGCCGGCAAATCCTCTATTATCAACAAGCTGCTGGGAGAGGAACGCGTGATCGTATCGGATATTGCAGGTACGACACGGGATGCGATCGACACGGAGATCATACGGAATGATACCCATTATATCTTCATTGATACGGCGGGACTTCGGCGTAAGAGCAAGATCAAAGAGGATATCGAACGGTATAGTATCATCCGGACCGTAGCTGCTGTGGAGCGCTGTGATGTGGCGGTGCTTGTCATTGATGCGGCAGAGGGTGTCACCGAGCAGGATGCCAAGATCGCGGGGATCGCCCACGAGCGCGGGAAAGGTATGATCATTGTCGTGAATAAATGGGATCTGATAGAGAAGAATGACAAGACGATCTATAAATTCACGGAGGATATTCGGGATGTATTGTCCTTCATGCCGTATGCGGAGCTTCTGTTCATTTCTGCAAAGACCGGACAGCGCTTGCCGAAGCTCTTTGAGACGATCGATGCCGTGATCGAGAATCATTCTCTGCGGATCGCTACCGGTGTTCTGAATGAGATCATTACAGAGGCAACGGCCATGAAGCAGCCGCCGAGTGATAAGGGCAAGCGGCTGAAGATCTTCTATGTAACGGAGGTGGCCGTGAAGCCGCCGACCTTCGTGATATTTGTAAATGATAAGGAATTAATGCATTTTTCCTATACCAGATATCTGGAAAATCAGATCCGGAATACCTTCGGCTTCCGGGGAACGCCGCTGAAATTCATTGTTCGCGAGCGGAAGAGTGAATAGAGACGTTAATAGAAGAATTGTAAGGATACGTAGTCAGAAAGGTGACAGATCATGGGAATAGAAATCTTATACCGCGCATTATGTCTGATCGGCGGATATTGCTTTGGATTATTTCAGACGGCCTATATCATCGGCAAAATGCATCACATTGATATTCGGGAATACGGAAGCGGTAATTCCGGAACCACCAACGCGCTCCGGGTACTGGGGAAGCGTGTAGGGGCGGCCGTACTGCTTGGCGATGTGCTGAAATGCATCGCGGCATGTCTGATCGCGAGAATCGTATTCAATCATCTGAATCCGGACTGCACGATACTGATGGTAATTTATACCGGATTTGGTGTTGTACTCGGGCACATATTCCCATTCTATATGCATTTTAATGGCGGTAAGGGGGTTGCGTCTATTGCAGGTGTTATCATCAGCCTGTTAGACTATAGGATCATGGTGATCTGTCTGCTGGAATTTGCAATCGTTGTTGCAATCACCAGATATGTATCCCTTGGCTCGATTCTATTGATGGTGGTACTGGTAGCATCTTATTCCATATTTGTATTTGTGGATCCGGAGTTTTATCATATAGGTGGAGAATACCGGATCGAGAGTATTATTGTGCTGGCTTTGCTTGGGGCGTTGTCTATCTTTATGCATCGTAAGAATATCGGACGGCTGCTGCATGGGGAAGAGAATAAGCTGGGGCAGAAGAAACCGGTGAATTCTTAATTGAATGGAACTTAATGTCACGATTTACATATATGTTATATGGTATGTTGTGAGCACGCTTTCGCTCCGTTTCGAACGCAGCAGTACATAACGCACCAAAATACGGTGCGTAAGTACTGGCGTTCTCAAAGGTCTCACAACAACCATATACTCATATATGTAAATCTGTAATTAACATAGACAAGAATAATAATCAATTAAAAAGAGGGTAGTAGTATGAAGGTTAGTGTGTTAGGTGCAGGAAGCTGGGGAACAGCGCTTGCAGTTCTCTTAAGTGAGAATGGTCATGATGTTACGATCTGGTCCGTGGATCAGAGAGAGGTCGCTATGATCGATGAGAAACGGGAGCAGGTGGAGAAGCTTCCGGGTGTCCGGATTCCGGATCGGATCGCAGTGACGAATGATCTGGAGAGCAGTATCATCGGAAGGAAAATGCTTGTACTGGCAGTACCGTCTATCTTCGTGCGGTCGACGGCCAAGAGCATGGCACCGTATGTGGAGGACGGACAGATCATCGTCAATGTGGCGAAGGGGATCGAGGAAGCAACTTTATATAATATGACGGATGTAATTGAGGATGAGATCAAGAATGCCAGAGTCGGCGTTCTTTCCGGTCCGAGTCATGCCGAGGAGGTGGGACGGAAGGTTCCGACCACGATCGTTGCCGGCGCGCATGATAAGGAAACCGCAGAAATTATTCAGGATACCTTTATGAATCCGTATTTCAGAGTCTATACGAGTCCGGATATGGTAGGAATCGAGCTGGGCGCGGCACTGAAGAATGTTATTGCGCTAGCTGCCGGAATGGTGGATGGACTCGGCTATGGAGATAATACGAAGGCTGCACTGATCACGCGTGGAATTGCCGAGATCACCAGACTTGGGGTTGCCATGGGCGGCCGTCCGGAGACCTTTGGCGGTCTGTCCGGAATTGGCGATCTGATCGTTACCTGTACCAGTAAGCACAGCCGGAATCATAATGCCGGTTACCTGATTGGACAGGGCAAGACCTATCAGGAGGCCATGGATGAGGTGAAGATGGTAGTGGAAGGTGTCTATTCTGCGAAGGCGGCACTGGCACTTGCCAAGAAATATCAGGTATCGGTTCCAATTACGGAGCAGGTGAATAAGGTCTTATTTGAAGATGCACCGGTTCGGGAAGCGGCAGGTAATCTGCTGATGCGGGACCGGACGTCGGAGAGTGCATGGGAATAATAGACTTATAATATTGCATAGTGACGATTTGTCTATATTGTGCATAACCATTCACGGACACGCTTTCGCTCCGTTTCGAACGCTGCAGTACATAACGCACCAAAATATGGTGCGTAAGTACTGGCGTTCTCAAAGGTTCCGTTCATGGTTATACAACAATGATAGACAAATCTGTATGCAAAATAAGATGAGTATAATATAGGCTGTTCGAAAGATCTTGATAAATAATATATATACTACAGTTCAAAGGATAAAACAGGAAGAGATACTATGAAGGATATTAGTCATCTGTCAAAGCGCGTACAGAATATGTACAAGGTATATTGGGGCAAGGTGTGGTTCCGGTTGGGCACACTGATTGCTGTGATCATTGGAGTGATCAAGCGGCCGCAGGATCTGAAGGTCATGGAGGGCTGGAACTTCTTCCATTCCTTTACACCTTATCATGTGCTTTGGCTGTTATGGCTGTGGTATATGTTAGAGAAATTGTTCCCGCTTAAGAACATGAA
>CACZRT010000078.1 GCA_902783585.1 uncultured Lachnospiraceae bacterium
AGCTGACCAGAAAAAAGGTACAACGATCTTTGATGGAACAGTTAAAAAAAGAGAAATAGGGGGTGAAATAATGATGAAAAACCTGTTGAAATCATTATTTCCCCCTTGCTTTTTTATATAGGCTGTTTTAAAATAATGCTATGTGTATTGTTATGGGAATAATTGGAGGAGGTATAGATAATGTTTGGGTTTGGAGATTTGATCAAGGTATTAAAGGATGATCCGAAGACGATTGTTCTGACAGAGGGAACCGATGCTCGTATTTTGGAGGCGTCTTCCCGTCTGCTTGCCAGTAATTTCCTCAAGCCGATCTTAGTAGGTAATAAGGAGAAGATCTACGAAAAGGCAGAAGAAAGCGGATTTAATATCCGGGGTGCGAACATCATCGATCCGAGTGAATATGATGAAATGGATGCGATGGTAGCGGAATTTGTAGAGCTTCGGAAGAGTAAAGGGGTTACAGAGGAACAGGCTCGCGAGATCTTAAAGCAGAATAATTATTTCGGTACTATGCTGGTGAAAATGGGCAAGGCAGACGCTTTGCTTGGCGGAGCAACCTATTCCACAGCAGATACCGTTCGTCCGGCGCTGCAGCTGATCAAGACGAAGCCGGGCAATCATATTGTATCTTCCTGCTTTATCCTGGTTCGTCCGGGTGCGACCGGGGAAAATGAAGTGCTTGCCATGGGTGACTGCGGAATCGTGATCAAGCCGAATGAAGATGAATTGGTAGAGATTGCGGAGGAGACGATCAAGTGTGCAAGACTGTTCGGTGTTGATCCGAAGGTAGCCTTCTTAAGTTATTCTACCGATGGCTCCGGTAAGGGTGAGGATGTAGATAAGATGCGGGCTGCAGCTCGTAAGACCAAGGAGCGCAATCCGGATATTCCGATTGATGGAGAGATGCAGTTCGATGCGGCCGTATCTCCGAAGGTAGCACAGAAGAAGTATCCGACCTCGCAGGTGGCAGGGCATGCAAATACCTTTATCTTCCCGGATATCAATGCCGGTAATATCGGATATAAAATTGCACAGAGAATGGGGAACTTTGAAGCTTATGGTCCAATCCTGTTAGGACTTAATTCTCCGATCAATGATCTGTCGAGAGGCTGTACCGCAACCGAGGTATATTCCATGGCGATCATTACGGCGGCTTTATCTTCGAATAGTTTGAAATAAATAACAAAAATAGTTGACAACAATATGAAAACACCGTATAATAATCGAGTGTGCCGCACAGCGAGGTTATAAGTATGCCCATTTGGCTTCACCGAAGCTGGCGAGTAATGATAAAAGGAGGATACCGGAATGTACGCAATTATTGCAACAGGTGGCAAGCAGTACAAGGTAGCTGAAGGCGATATCATTTATGTTGAGAAGTTGAATGAAGAAGCAGGTAAGACTGTTACATTTGACGATGTTATTGTAGTGAACAATGACAAGGATATCCTTTGCGGTGATAAGGTTGCGAATGCCAAGGTAACTGCTGAGGTTATCAGCGAAGGTAAAGGCAAGAAGGTTGTCGTATACAAGTACAAGAGAAAGACCGGCTATCATAAGAAGCAGGGTCACAGACAGCCGTATACTAAGGTTGAGATCAAGAAGATCACAGCTTAAGACTAGAGGTTCCATATATGATTGAGGTAACAATATATAAGGATTCCGATTCGGATCATATTATAGGGTTCCACACATATGGACATGCGGAATATGCAGATGCAGGATATGATATCATATGCAGTGCAGTTTCGGCAATTGTTATTACAACAGTGAATTCCATAGAGCGGCTAACCGGAGAGAAGGCTTCATGCCGGCAGGAACAGGAGCAGGGAGAGATCGAGCTTATGTTTGATCATGTACCGAATGAGAAAGCAGACCTGTTACTACAGTCCATGATGCTGGGGTTATCCGATATCGAGACGCAGTATGGAAGTGAATATTTGAATGTTAACACTAAGGAGGTGTGACGAAAATGATGCAGATGAACCTTCAATTTTTTGCTCATAAAAAGGGTGTAGGTTCTACCAAGAACGGTCGTGATTCTGAGTCTAAGAGACTTGGAGCCAAGCGTGCAGACGGACAGTTCGTTAAGGCTGGTAATATTCTTTATAGACAGCGTGGAACTAAGATTCATCCAGGTGTTAATGTGGGTAAAGGCGGTGACGATACTCTGTTTGCTTTGGTAGACGGTGTAGTACGTTACGAGAGAAAGGGTAGAGACAAGAAGCAGGTTTCTATTTACCCAGTTGTTAACGAATAAGAGATTCTATTAGGGACACTGAAATAAAGTGTCCCTTTTTTCTTATATTTACATATTAATCTTCTGTTATATTATAATAATGAGTGTAAGCAGGAGATGATAAGTCAGGTGAGAGTATGTTTGCAGATCGAGCTAGAATCTATGTCCGATCCGGTAAAGGCGGAGATGGACATGTGAGTTTTCGAAGAGAATTATATGTACCGGACGGAGGACCGGATGGCGGCGACGGCGGACGCGGCGGAGATGTGATCTTTGTTGTTGATGAGGGCCTGAATACCTTGGTGGATTATCGAAATGCCGGCAAATTCAAAGCGGGTGACGGTGAAGAAGGCGGTAAGCGGCGCTGTCATGGTGCTGACGGTAAGGATATTGTATTAAAGGTTCCGCCGGGAACAGTCATTAAAGAGGCAGAATCCGGCAAAGTGATCCTAGATATGTCGAATAAGACCGAGCCGGTTGTTCTTCTGAAGGGTGGAAGAGGCGGCAAAGGGAATATGCATTACGCGACTGCTACTATGCAGGCTCCGAAATATGCCCAACCGGGACAGGATGCCAAGGAATTATGGATTATCTTGGAGTTAAAGGTCATTGCGGATGTAGGACTTGTTGGATTTCCGAATGTCGGGAAGTCCACATTCTTATCGCGCGTAACGAATGCAAGACCGAAGATTGCCAATTACCATTTTACAACGTTGCAGCCGAACCTCGGTGTTGTGGATCTGGGGGATAGTCAGGGCTTTGTCATCGCAGATATTCCGGGTATTATCGAAGGTGCTTCCGAAGGAACCGGTCTGGGACTTGAATTCTTGCGTCACATTGAGCGGACCAAGGTACTGATCCATCTGATCGATGCAGCCTCTACGGAAGGGCGCGATCCGATCAATGATATTAAGGCAATCCATACTGAGCTTGAAAAGTACGGGATTGATATCCATACGAAACCACAGGTGATCGCAGCCAATAAGATTGATGTGATGACAGAAATGGAGCAGGAGACGGTATTAGAACTGATCCGTGAGGAAATGGAACCACTTGGAATTCCGGTCTATCCGATCTCTGCTGTCAGCGGCGCGGGCGTAAATGAGCTTCTCTGGAAGGTGAATGCAATGTTAAAGGAGCTTCCGCAGGAGATTACCGAATTTGAACCGGAGTGGAATCCTCTGGAGATAAATGATGATGTAACGCTGCCATTTGAAGTATCTTATGATGAGGAAGAAGACGAATACGTAGTAGAAGGACCAAGGATCGAGCGTATGCTTGGATATACGAATCTGGAATCCGAAAAAGGCTTCCAGTTCTTTCAGGATTTCCTCAAGAAAAATGGGATTCTGGATGAGTTGGAGAAGCTTGGCATTCAGGATGGCGATACCGTCCGATTATATGGCTTATCTTTTGAATATTTTAAGTGATAGGAGAATAACAATGACAAGCAAGCAAAGAGCATACTTAAGAGGTCTTGCGACCAATATAGAACCGATCTACCAGATTGGCAAAGCCTCTTTAACACCGGAATTCGTAATCGGTATTGAAGAAGCTTTGGAAAAACGGGAATTAATTAAGATCAGCGTTCTGAAGAATTGTATGGATGATCCGAAGGAACTTGCTCAGATCCTCGGTGAACGAACACATTCTCAGGTTGTTCAGGTGATTGGAAAGAAAATTGTATTGTATAAAGAATCAAAGGAACATAAAAAAATTATGTTACCTTAATAATATATTTATGAAGATGATATCTGATGAATCGTTGGAAAGGTCATTGCTATGAAGCGAGTTGGAATCATGGGAGGAACCTTTAATCCCATCCATAATGGTCATATACTTCTTGCAAGAGAAGCATATCTGCAATATCATTTGGATTATGTATATGTTATGCCGAATAAACTGCCGGCGTACAAGGATACGAATCTGATCATTTCCGGTTATCATCGGGAGAATATGGTACGACTTGCAATCTCGCAGGAGGATTATCTGATCTATTCCGATCTGGAGTTAAAGCGGAATGGGAAGACTTATACGATCGATACCTTGCGGGAGCTGCATGAACGCTATCCGGATGAGACATATTATTTTATTATGGGTGGAGATTCTCTTGCCACCTTTCATCAGTGGTATCAATATGAAGCCATACTTACGGAAGCGGTTCTGCTATGCGCAAGGCGGGGAGAAACCGGAACTTCTGAATTAGAGCAGATCCGTAAGGAATATCAGGAGCGCTATTCTTATGCAAGGATTGAATTCCTTGATACCCCGGATATCCCGATCTCATCGAGTGAATTACGAATGCGTATCGCTGCCGGTGAAGACGTATCGGAATGGATTCCGGAACCGGTATATCAATATATTCTTGAACATCATTTATATAGATAATAAGGAGCATACCTATGAAAATGACCCGAATCGAAATGAGAGAAAAGTTAAGGGAACGACTGACCGACAAACGATATGAACATAGTCTCGGCGTGGAATATACGGCTGCGGCGCTTGCCATGGCACATGGATTGGATATAGAGCAGGCAGCGATCGCCGGACTGTTGCATGATTGTGCAAAATGCTATTCGACAGAGGATAAGATTGCAAAATGTGAGAAATACGGACTTCCGATCTCTGATTTTGAACGTCAGAATCCGGAATTACTCCATGCTAAGCTGGGAGCGGCAGTAGCGAAGGACAAATACAAGGTTCGGGATCATGAAATCTTATCTGCGATCACGTGGCATACCACCGGCTGTCCGAATATGTCTGATCTGGATAAGATCATATATATTGCCGATTTTATAGAACCGAATCGAAAAGAGCTTCCGGAAATGGATGAAATTAGAAAAGAAGCCTTTCTGGATCTGGACAAGTGCCTGGTGCATATCTTATCCAACATTCTGGATTATTTAAGCCGGAAGGGAAGCAAGATCGATCCGATCACGGAAGAAACATATAATTATTATGTCAGAAATAGAAAATAAGAAATCCCCATTTTAATACGTGATATGTTACTTTAATGAATAAGGAGGAGCATAGACAGATGGAAGCAAAGGAGCTTGCCCGACTGGCAATTAAAGCATTAGAAGATAAGAAAGCGGAAGATATCAAGATCATTGATATATCTAAGGTATCCGTGATCGCAGATTATTTCATCATTGCAGGTGGTAATAACCGCAATCAGGTACAGGCACTTTCAGATAACGTGGATGAGACCTGCGGACGGGCAGGTGGGAAGCTGCGTCAGATAGAGGGCTATGAGTCCGCCAAATGGATCCTGATGGATTACAACGATATCATCGTTCACATTTTCTCAAAGGAAGACCGGTTATTCTATGATCTGGAGCGTATATGGAGTGACGGGACCTTTATTGACAAAGAGGAATTCATGGATTGACAATGATTTTAGACTGAATTATTATTGTCTATAAGGGGATGTATTTATGGACTTAAATCGTTTTTTAAACATCAATAATTATAAGATTAATAATATCGTATCAAGATCCTTACGTTACATATTATATTTGCTTTTAATTATATTCGCATTGGCATTCAGTAATTTGATCAATTTTGATAAGGCAGGAATCTCCTTGTGCCTGTCTTTTTGTGGTATTCTTCTGCTGATCCCGACATTATTTATCAACTGCTTCGGCATCGAGAAGGATTATATACGGTATCTGGTGGTGATCTGCACAACGCTGGTCAGTGGAGTATTATGTTCGTTTTTATCCTATTATGCCTCTGCGATCGTTCTGTTTCCGTTATTAATCGCCTCCCTGTACTATGACCGTATTTTGGTTTTGTTTACAACCCTGATCAATACAGCCGTATTAGTCGGTTCAGCTTTTTTAAGTCTATATGTAGGTTTGATTGAAAATGATCCGTTGGTTTACGATATTGAATCTGCTATATTTTTCGGATTCATACCAAGAGAGCTTGTGTTGATCTTCATGTCGTTCATTGCTTATTTTATTGTAGACCGTAATAATGAAATGATGGCAGATATCTTTATCTATTCACAGAAGTTAAAGACCAGTCAGGAAGAGATCATTGCCTCCTTTGCAAATATCTGTGAATCGAAGTCCAAGACAACCGGAGAGCATGTACGACGGGTATCCAAATACATGCGGATCTTATGTGAAGCCTCAGGATTTGATCCGGTCTATACCGATATGGTATGCAATGCTTCTATGATGCATGATATCGGCAAGCTTATGATTCCGGAGGAGATCATCAATAAGCCGGGGAAGCTTACCGAAGAAGAATATGCGATCATGAAGAATCATGTATTGTATGGTGAAGCCCTTCTTCACAGTGCTGTCGGCGAGGTTATGGAGCTTGCCCGGACCATGGCACTTCAACATCATGAACGTTGGGATGGCAAGGGATATCTGGGAATGAAGGGGGAGGAGATCGCCTATATCAGCCGCCTGATGGCGCTGTGTGATGTATTTGACGCCTTATCCGCCACCAGATGTTACAAGGAAGGCTGGTCCATGGCACAGACTTATAATGAAATTGCTCTCGGAAGCGGAACACAGTTCGATCCGGATGTCGTAGAGCTGTTCAAGAATAATTTTGATAAGTTTGTAGACGTATTTAACCAGAATCTCGGTACACAGGATATGGACGGAGATGAATGGGTCATTCAGGATAACGTTAAATTACATGAATAACGGGAGGTGCCTATGTTTCGAGTATATAATGAGTATATTAAAAATATTGAACTATCTACGGCACCGGATGTCGAGTGCGCATTTAATCAGTATCTGGCTACCTGCAAGGGATTGAAAAGCTATTGTGTGACCATACATTATAATCGGTTAGTGGTTGATATCAAATTAAACAAATTCGGTATTGAACAGGCAGAGAAGCAGTTCACCAAGCTGCAGACAGCAGTCGGATATCCTTATTCCCAAATGTATGTCCGTTATAACGAAGGATCCGTGATCCGATATCGTTATGCCAGCTGTCAGGAGAACAAGATAGGCTTCTGCTGCGATGTCGTATTCTCTTAAAATGAATTTATTTGTTCCTTTGTCATATTTGACTGTTATTTGCTTTCTTTCGGCGACTTTGCGATACATCAAAAAAACGAGTAGAGAAAATGATTCTCTGCTCGTTTTTTAGTTTATGGATTATAATTCAGATTACATCTTACGATATAGTCCGATCACATGTCCCATGATCATACAGTCCTTCACTATGATCGGGTCCATGGAATCATTCTCCGGCTGAAGACGGATATGATCCTTCTCTTTGTAAAATGTCTTAACAGTAGCAGAATCCTCGATCAAAGCCACAACAATATCGCCATTATGTGCTACCGGTGTCTGTTCGACAAGGATCAGATCACCATCGAAGATCCCGGCATTGATCATGCTTTCCCCATGTACCGTCAACATAAAGGTCTGGGAATTATTCACATATTCCGGTGGAAGAGGGAAGTAGCCATTAATATTATCATCCGCAAGCAATGGCTCTCCGGCAGCAACACGACCTAACATCGGTACATTCACCAATTCTCTTCTTGTCAGATTGAAGGTATCATCTACGATCTCGATCGCACGCGGCTTCGTCGGATCACGACGGATATAACCGTTCTTCTCAAGCGTCTCCAGGTGAGAGTGCACAGAAGAGGTTGATTTTAAATGAACCGCTGTACAGATCTCACGGACAGAAGGCGGATACCCCTTCGCCAATATCTGTTCCTTCATGAATTCCAATATCTCTCTTTGCTTATCAGTAATCTTACCGTTACCCATAATTACCTCCTATACAATCGCATACAGTATAAGCTTTATACCCATATACTAACATAGATCATTTTAAAATGCAAACAAATGTTTTCGAACATATTTTCCGAACAAATATTCGAAAAAGTTGTTGACAAGGAACATCTGTTCGTATATAATCCAAACATAAACATATGTTCTATATGAATTAATATAAACAATAGAAATTAAAACTAAAAACAAATAAACAATGGAAAACACAGGAGGTAATAACATGAATCAGTTGAATCAATTTATGAAAAGATATCCGAAAATTGCTCTTTACAGCATGATCACTATCGCAGCCGCTGTTGTGATCATTGTAATTGCGGCTCATTCGAGCGTTGCAGTCAATGCATCACCGGATCATGAGAATCAGAAGTATTTTACGACTGTTCAGGTGAACAGCGGTGATACATTATGGGATCTTTCTCAGGAATATATTACCTCAGAATATGCTTCTGTCGACGATTATATCAAAGAAGTGGAGAAGATCAACCACATCTCTAAGGATGAGATCACAGCCGGTTGTTATCTGGTTGTGCCTTACTATGCCGAGAAGCCTGTCTCAGAATGATCGATTTATCGGTCTACCAGCCATCAATACCGGAGCCCTGAATGGCAGAGAAGATCCGTTCCTTTGTTTCCGGTACCATGGTCTGCAGCATTTGAATCAGTTCTCTGGCTTCCTGACGTTTGGTCACGCCGTCGGCCGGGCAAGGATTCTTACTGACCGGAAGCTGATGGTCCTTTGCAAATGACCGGATTTCTCCTTCATAAGCATAGATCAGCGGCCGTATCAGAGTCAATTGGGATTTCTCCAGATTGGTAACCGGAGAGAAGGTATGGATACGTCCTTCATAGAGCATGGACATTAGGAAGCTGTGCAGAACATCGTCCTTATGATGTGCATAAGCAATCTTATTACAACCTAATTTCTGAGCAGCCTCATTAAAAGCTCCCTTGCGCATGCGACTGCATAAGGAGCATGGGTGTGGTTCTTTTCTGGCATCAAATACTATCTGTGCAATCTGTGTCTTTTCTACATAATATGGCACCTGCAGAGTCTCTGAATACTTTACAAGCTCTGAAGTGTCAAATCCATCAAATCCAAGATCCACTGTAATCGCAATAAGTTCATATGGAATCGGATAGAAGTGCATAAGCTTTGCCATCGCGTATAAGAGCGTCAGACTGTCCTTGCCGCCGGAGATTCCGATCGCGATCCGGTCTCCGGGCTGTATCATTTGATAATCCTCTAATGCTTTTCTTGTATATGTGTATAACTTTTGTTCTTTCATAATGTATGTTCCAATTATATTAATTAAGCTTACCCAAAGAAATAAACATAATATTATTATGTAAACTTTTCGCATTTTTGAGTACAGATTGTACCTATTCTTTAGGATCCGAAGTATTAGAATCTCCACGTAATGAAACAGCATTTGCCGCCTTACGCTTATGTTCATCTTCGATCGCAGCATAGAAATCAATGGTGGTATTGATATTTTCATGTCCCAACACATCTGCAACCAGCCGGATATCGCCGGTTTCCCGATAGAGAGCAGTACCATACGTGCTTCGAAGCTTATGCGGTGTGATCTTCTTATTTGGAACAGCGATATGTCCGTATTTCTTTACCAGACGTTCAATCGCATCCACACTCATACGATTCCCTTTGGAAGAGATGAACAAGGCCTTTTCATGTCCTTCGTTGATATTGACGGATTTCCGTTCCCCCTGAATATAATCCTCCAATACCTTGTGAACTTCATTACCGAAATAAATGATATCCTGACCGCCGCCTTTTCGAACGATAGTCAGGGAATTCACCTTAAAATCAATATCGGTAAGATCTAAGCCCACACATTCGGATACACGGATTCCGGTCCCGAGCATAAGTGTCAGAATCGCAAGATCTCTGCCCTTCGTTTTCTCTAATGCTTTACGCTGTCGTTCCGACATGGCACCGTTAGTAGTTTCAACAGCCTGCAGAATATTCTGTACCTCATAATTGTTCATCCGAATAATATTCTTGTCCTTCTTGATCTTCGGCATCTGTACCAGAAGCATGGGATTCTTCTGTACATTTTCATGCTTCATATGATATTCATAGAGTCCTCGCAAACTCGCCATTTTACGGGCGATAGAACGCTTTCCGTTTTCGTGTGCCTCTCCATCTTCGGATTCAGTACTGAATTCCAGATAGTGCTGATACTCTGTGAAATCCTCTGAAGAGAAGAGTTCCAGATCCTCATAGGTGAATGCCTTGATTTCCCGATTCTTAAAATATGGATTATTATTCTGAATAAAGCGGAAAAAAGTCAGAAGATCGTATGCATAGGAAATACGAGTACTAATCTGAGTCGTCAGATCCTTATCCCGCAGATAATCTCTCGCACACGGCGGAAGCTGCGCCAGCAGATCATGATAGGTTTCTTTTTGATGACGTTCTTTTTGCTTATAATGCTCGGACCCTCTTGCCATGTGATTCATCGCCTTTCTATATGTATATGCCAGTGCTATGGCAGAATTCTTCAAGTGTTCATATTATACCACGACTTAATCTAGTTGTTAATAATATTGCAGATAAGTGCGTATCGTATGGATCATTTGTTGATTATAGATTACAAAATGAAGCTTCGGTTCTGTAATACGGCTGATCATGACCCATTCGTTATCTTTGATCCGAAATTCAATATTCTTAAATTCCTGCTTTTCGATCCATGGGAGAGAGTAGGCATGTTCTTTATCTAAAAAAAGCTGGAACTTCTGCGAATCTCTTCCTTCAAAATAAAAATCCATCAGTGGCTTGGCATGCTCCATGAGATATTTGGATTTTTCCTGGTAGTAGGAGAGCTCCGGCTGTTTCGTCGTATAATAATACAAGTATTGTTCATTTCCTTCCATAGTTTCACCGACTAAAGCCTGATGTCCGGAGGTACAATGCATGTATTTGATGTTCGAATGATATTTTACATCAAAATAATAGGAGTGAACGGCGCCAGACATATAAAGCGGAAGCCATGACCGGATACCCATCAGCATTTCCTTGGCAGGACGATAGATGTTATGAATAATATTGATTTCAATCCCGTTTTTTAATAACAGCGCCAGCCCGAATAACCATTTCTTATAGAATTCAGGATCGGTAAACTCCGATTCCATAAAAAGGTATCTACACGTAATATATTCCGTTATAAAAAACGATTGTTCATGATGATCCTTGGAATCAGCGGTTGTACCGCCTTACTTCTTGCGGGCTTCGGACTGAAGGATTCCATCGCCGGATTTGCCGATGAACAGTATAGGTCCGTTGAAGTCTATGATGCTGCGATCACACTTCAAAACACATCGACAACGATATCACAGGACTTAGAAACTGCACTTAAGACGATCACGAGCAGTTATCAAAGTCTGAATGAATCCTCGTGGAACATCAAGGATTCCGACATGGATGTCACGCTGCGGATCTTCTCAGATTCGGAAGCTGTGGACCAATATATGCAGTTTACCTCCATAGCAGAAGATGAACTGACCTATCCTTCCCGTAAGACCGCCTATATCAGCAGCCGGATTGCAAGCGATCTGGGACTTACGAAGGGGGACGAACTGATACTTGAAAACTCTGATCACCAGACAATCCAAGTATCCATATCCGGAATCTTTCAAAATCATATGTATAACTATATCATCATTTCAGAAGACACCTATCGTCAGGAAACCGGAACACAGCCGGAGCAGAATCTGATCCTGGCTAATTTCAGTACAGACGATGAGACCTTACTGTACCAGAAATCCGCATTACTCATGCAGCAGGGAGACGTCTTAAATGTATCATTAACAATGGATGTGATCACACGAGTCAATGCGATCATGCATAACTTTAATTATGTTAACATCCTGGTCATTCTATGCTCGGCATTGCTGGCATTTATCGTATTATACAATCTTACGAATATCAATATTACAGAACGGACGCGGGAGATTGCTACCATTAAGGTCTTGGGATTCTTCCGTAACGAGACCTCTGCCTATATATTCCGTGAAAACATCGTACTGACGATCGTTGGAAGCGCACTCGGACTTATATTCGGATTCTTCTTACATCGGTATATCATGAACCAGATTCATATAGACTGGATCAATTTCTCCATTCATATCAATGTCTCGAGCTATCTTCTCAGTTATGGTCTGACGATCCTGTTTGGAATACTTGTCAATCTGTTCATGATAAGAAAGATTGATTCCATAGACATGGTCGAATCCTTAAAATCCGTGGATTAAACTGGCAGGGAGAGTGCATGGTCAATGAAAGAGAAGAGTACCCTGAAAAACATAATATCCTTAACCTTTATCGGCTGCGTATTGATCGGCCTGATCCTCTATATCCTGTATACAGACGGTATTCATATGACCCGCATGCTGCTCAGGACCGCTGATTACACATGGGGGCTTCTCTGCATACTACTCATGACCGGAATCTATGTGTTCGAAACCTTCGTTCTGTATGTTCCATTAAAGAAAAAATATCCGGAATTCACCTATCTGTTATCCTTCCTGTCCGTCATCATATGTCGGTTCTTCAATATCATAACCCCATTCAGTACAGGCGGACAGCCATTTCAAGCCTATGTATTACATCATTACAACATACGGGTAAGTGATACCTTATCGGCACTGACCATCAAATATGTCATATACCAGCTTGGGTTATTTTCCTGGGCAATCATTCTGCTTGCCGGAAATCACTCTTTTTTCCTAACAACCTTTCAAAACGATCTCTGGCTGATCCTGCTCGGTACCGGCATCAACCTCCTTGTGACCATCGTGGTGATCCTGATTGCCTTAAACCCGAAGCTCATCAAGAATATCGCACATATATTCCTGAAGCTCTTTAGCCATATCCATATCGGAAACCATTATATGATCAAGGGCCTTCCAGAAACTCTCCATACCACGGACGAAGCCATCGACAATTACTGTCAACAATTCCGCCAGGCACAATATGATAAGAAAACGATCTTGCAAATGGTCTTATTCACAATGTTGCAGATCCTGTGTAATTTGTCCATTCCTTATACAATCTACCGCACATTCGGCAACACAGGGATCAGCTATAGCGAAATCCTGACCACGCAGATCTACCTTCATCTGATGATCGCCTATGTCCCGACACCCGGCTCCAGTCTGGGCGCAGAAGGGGGCTTCGCCTTATTATACCGATCCATATTCCAAAATGGATTGAATCTGTCTATGTTCCTATGGAGGATCTGTACCTTTTATTTTCCATTTATATCGGGATTTCTGGGATATGTACTTGTACGAAAGAGGCTGAATCGGGGTAAATAAAGTCGATTTAATTGCTATTTTGACATCAATTAGAGAATATGCAAAAGAGCACAATGAAACAAACACAGACTACTTATGATAGTTAAGATCGACTTTAATTTTAAGCTGAAAAAGCTATCAATTACCATCAAAAAAGTAGCTACTCCGGGAAAGTAGCTACTCGATAAATTCCAGGAACTACTAACAAATCATCAGTTCCTCTTGTGAGAATTATAGCATATGACTATTCAAGAAGCAAGAGAAAAAGTTGGACTTACCAGAAAGCAATTATGCGAATGGTTAGAAATACCATATCGAACCTTGCAGAATTGGGAATTAGGCGTAAGAGCTTGTCCTCCTTACATGGAAAAGTTAATAGTTGAAAAGATTATAAATGATAAAGGGTAGCAATTAGCTGCCCTTTATCATTTTTCTACCTTTTCTTATATTTTCGCCTAAAAAAATTCAATCATCTAT
>CACZRT010000079.1 GCA_902783585.1 uncultured Lachnospiraceae bacterium
ATTTCAAGTAAAAAATATACAGACATTGAAAAAATCCTTGTTTTTCAATGTCTGTGGATTTTATTTATTACTTTGCGATTGCCCTAAGCTGTCATTCGAGCATGTTCGGGAGCTTACGATTTTGAGCATCGATTTTATATAAAATCCTACCTACACCCCTCTCTCAATAGTGATCTGGCTGCCCTCCTTGGTCTTTCTGACCTTGATCTGCTGCGGGATATTCTCCATGAGTTCTTCCCGGTGGCTGATGATTCCCACCAGCTTGTTACTGCCGGTTAAGTTGATCAGGATGTCCATTGCATTATCGATAGATTTCCTGTCCAGTGTTCCGAACCCTTCATCGACAAAGAGCGCATCCATCTGGATTCCACCCAGATTGGAGGAGACCGTATCGGACAGACCCAAGGCAAGACTTAAGGATGCCTTGAAGCTCTCACCGCCGGAGAGGTTGCCGACAGGTCTTCTGTGTCCCGTATAATTATCCAAGACCTCAAGATCGAGGAAATTATTACTTTTCTTGCCGAGAGAATCTTCCTGACGATATAATTCGTACTGTCCATCCGTCATCGGAGACAGACGTCTGTTTGCGGCAGCGATAATCCCATCAAATCCTGCTGCCTGTATGTACTGCTCCAGTGTGATCTTACCCTTGCCGGATATTTTTCCCCTGACAAGATTGTACAGTCGTTCGCAAATCGCGTTCTCCTTGCGCGATGTTTCCAGTTCCTCTTTTCTTCCGAGAATATGATTCTGCTTCTCTTTATTCATACGAATCCGATTCTCGCTGGCATTAAGCCGTTTCCGGATTGCTTCTACCTGTGCATTCTGTTCGGTACAAATGGTCTTCAATTGCTCCACATCAATGAATTCTTTACCTTCCGCATCCGATATTGCTTCCGCGAGTTGCTTTTCATTCGTTACAACTGCTTGTTCATATTCCCGGATTTCTTTATCGATTTGTTCAATCTCTTCCTCACTGACCACATACAACAACATATCCTCTACCGAAGAGAATTCATTCTCAAGCAATGCCTCATCCAGATGTTTTTTTGTTTCTTCTTCCGCCTTCTTGTTCGTCTGAAGACTGCTCTTTAATGTATTCTGCTCTGCTTCAATCGAAGTGACCTGATCATCGGCAGCTTTCTTATTCTCCTCCGCTTTCCTGATATCATCTGAGATCTGATCCTTCTTCTCTTCAGCCTGCTTCCGTTCCTTCTCTGCCGTCTTCCAATCCGGATAACGTAAATCTTCCAACGTGGTGAGCAGTGCCTTCGTCTCAGTCAGTTTTTTACTTGTGGTATCCTTCTTCTCAAGAAGTCCTTCTTTGTTCTTAATAAGACGCTCCGTATCCGTTCCCTGCGCCATCTCAAGCTGCGTCTCCGAATTACTTAATGTCTTGCAATCCTTCTCGAGAGCGATACAGCTTTGCTCATTCTCCTTTAACAGCTCTTCAACACGGGTTCTTGCCTCCTTCACAGTCGGGATCAGTTCTTCGAGCTCCGCTCCATCCCAATCCATATGAAGGTACGGATTCTGTATACAGCCAAGAATCGTAATACGAAGCTGATCTTCAAATGCCTCTAACGCAGTCTTGCTCTTCTCTGTGTCCGTATTCGCAGCATTCTTCTTCTCCTGCAGCCCGCTCGCTTTTTCCTGAAGCTTCTTATAATCTTCTTCCGTGATTGAAGTCTCACTCAGCCTTGCCGGATCCGGATGATGAATGGAACCGCACACCGGACACTTCTCTCCCTCTACCAGTGTCTGCGCCAGAATACCGGCCCTGCTGTCATCCAGAATGTGCTCAGCCTCTTCTCTTCTACTGCAGGCCACATCATATTGGTCGCGGATCTTCTGAAATGCACCCTGCTTTGCTTTGAGATCCTTCTTCCTTGAGTTCCATTCCGGAATCTGAACATCTATGATAGTGTCCACTTCTTTCTTGAGCGCTGTCAGCTTCTCTTTCTCATTATTTGCATTAGACAGCTCTGTCGGTTTCTCTTTTAACTCTTTCACAACTGCAGTAAGAGTCTGAATCTTCGCCTTCAACGCTTTCTCATCTTCCTGCAGTTTAGCCTCTGTTTCAGAGATCTCACGCGTCTGTTTCTCAAGCGCTTTCCGACGTTCAATTAACTGATCTCTTTGCTCGTATCTCGTTTTCTCCTCATCAATCTTACTTATAATCTGTTTCAGCCTATCCGCCTCCGGCTCCAATGCCTTCGCCTGATCGAGCGCTTCCTTACATGCCTTTGCCACCAGCATTGCTTTCTCATGCCTGATCCGCGCATTCTGGATCTGCTTTTCGGTCCGTAAACCCGCATTCTTCTTCTCGGTCCACACAAGATGCAGCGGCTTTACGTTACGCACAGCCTTCTTCTGTTTTTCCAGTCTGCTACTAAGTTCCTCGATTACCTTTTTACGATTCACCAGTGCTTCCTTCTCCGTCTTAAGCTTGTCTCGTCTTTCAATGGATCGATTATTTGTCTCAGCCAATGCGAGCTCATTTTTCTTCTTGTTCAGATGCGAATCAGCCTTCGCCAATTCCTCTTGAACGCTTGCAAACCTCTCCTCATCTGACTGGATCAGACGATTCAGAATATCCAGAAGTTCTTCCAGATTCCATGCGCTTCCGGACCGCTTCGCCCTATCCTTTAGCTCATTAAGCTCCTCACAGAGAGTATCGTCCGCCTCTGCCTCCACATCATCAAAGTACTGAATGATGCTGTTCTCTGCAGCCACTTTGTCCTTATAGGAATCGTCCATCCGCTCCTTTAATTTGTATTCGATGCTCTTGTAACCATTGGTCTGGAATATCGTTCGAAGAATCTCCGTCCTCTTCTCTGTCTTGGCATTCAGCAGCTCCCAGAATTCTCCCTGCGCAATCATCGCAATCTGCTTGAACTGACTCGCATCAATATGCAGGAGCTCCTTGATTGCATTATTCACCTGGGTCAGCCTTTCGATCGGTGCCTGCCCGTCTTCATACAGGGTCGCTTTCTCCTTTTCCTGGGTCATACCAGTACCTTTCTGCTTCAGTCTCTCATAAGACGGCTGCCTCCACACATGGTAGTTACGACCCTGATGCGTAAAATAAAAGTCTACATAGCTTTGGACAGAAGCCTTGGCATATTCACTTCTCAGATTACTAGTGTCCCTGTAAGTACCACTGGTTTCTCCATATAAAGCAAAGCAGATTGCATCAAATATGGTCGTCTTACCCGCCCCGGTATCTCCGGAGATCAAAAACAAGCCTTTCTCTTCAAAAGCGTCAAACTCGATATCCGGAACCTTTCCCGCATAGGGACCAAATGCACTTATAATCAATTTAATCGGCTTCATCTACCACACCTGCCTCTCTCGCTGCCATTCTCATGATATCCATTTCCTCTTCCGTAATTTCACACCCATACATCATTCTGTAGAAATCACTGATCAGCTCAGAAAATGATCTATTATTAGCAATCCTGCTGATATCCACCTGCTCGATCTCTTTGGTATGAGAATTGTCATAATCGATCCGAACCGTGTTCGGATATACCTGCTGGAAGATTCCCATCGCATCATTAACGAACTCTTCATCCGTCAGAGTCGCATAGATGAAGTCTTCCGGTGCCTTGACGTTCTTCTTATCCAGAAGCTCCTTCATCGTCCCCTGGATATGCCTCATGTCCCGCATCGGCTTCAGCGGAATCAGCTCGAACTTTAACGGTTCACCAGCAGAGATCGTGATCAGCGGAACGGACTTATTATTACGAACCTCGCTAAGCGAATATTTCAAAGGCGATCCGGCATACCGAACCTCGTCTCTTCCGACCCGCTGTGGAGAATGAATATGTCCAAGTGCTACATAATCATAATCATCAAAGCAGTCATATCCGATCTTCTCAACCGCGCCCACACTCTGCGTTCCTATACTCTCTGAGCCGCCAAGTTCCGGATCTCTTTCTTCTCCCTTTCCCGCCACAAATTGATGTGCGACCATGATATTCACATGATCCTTGTCAAGCGGAGTATTGCGCAGAATCGTCCGGACAGCATCGTCGTAATTCTCAATCTTCTCCTCCGGATAATAATATCTGACCTGAGACGCCTTCACAAACGGAAGCATATATATATCCGCAACCATATCGCCTTCAGATAAGCTCTGCTTGTGAAGTGCCCCGTCAAACACCGACGATATGTATATCTGATTCGACTCAAACAACCTGCTTCCGTAATTCAGACGATCATCCGAATCATGGTTCCCGCTTATCATATATACCTTGATCTTCCGTTTGACCAATTCATTCAGAAAATAGTCCAGCAGATTCGTTGCCGCCTCGCTTGGAATAGACTTGTCATACACATCCCCTGCAATCAGAACGCCATCTACCGATTGATGGTCCGCTAACTCTAGGATCTGATCAAGGATGTATCGTTGATCCTCGATCAAATCAAAATCATTCAAGGCTTTCCCGAGGTGTAAATCCCCTAAATGTAGTAATTTCATATGTCTCCTTTCCGATTCTTCCCGATTGTAAGCTATGATTCAAAGCTTGTCTCCTATCTCTCTTTTATAAGATTATATTCTATATTTGCTTTGCAAACTCTTTTATTATTGCTGTGTTATTATTGTAAATATATTCACTATATTTGTCAAATTTCCAGTCGGAATTTAGTTAACTAAACTTTTCTAAAAAAGCACCAAATAAATTTGACCTGCAGATTACGGGAAGCAGGTTACAAAAAAAGGAACTTTCTCGTTCCTTTTTCGTTGCTCAAGCAATATATTTGATTACAAACCGCGTTCTTGTCTCATCGGAATCCACCTCGATCACGCCGCCGTCTTCCTCCACAATGGTCTTTGCCAGTGCCAGCCCAATGCCAATACTTTCCGGTATGGCATTCTTCCCCTTATAGAAACGCTCAAAGATATGCGGAAGATCCTCCGGATCGATCGGGTCGCCGTAATTCTCCGTCCGAATATACGAATAGACCGGATTCTTACCATATTGGATTCTGACCTCTCCATGCGGTTCGGAGTGCTCCACACAATTCTTCATAATGTTCGTAAGTGCCTCCACCTGCCAGCGCCGGTCACATACGATACTGATTCCGTCCGTCTGATGATTTCCTTCCCTTTTCCTATCCTGCCGATCGTTCTCCTGACACTCTTTCTGCTTATCCCGTCGGTCACTTTCCGGTCGTTCTTTTTCCTTCTGCCCCGTCTGCTTATCCCGCCGGTCATCTTCCTGCCGTTCACTTTCCTGCGTATCTGAATAGGTAATCCTTCTATCTTTCTGATCATCTTCCTCCACCACAATTCTCACATCCTTCAGATCGCAGATCGTCTCCACGTTATGCAGCGCTTCCGTGATCAGATCTGACAGCGGACACTCCATCTTCATAAAAGTCATGGTATTGGAATCGAACTTCGAGATTTTTAAAATTGCCTGTACCAAGAAATTAATATTCGTGATCTCCCGTTTGATCGTTCGGACAAAGGAATCCCGTATCTCGTCCGGCATGTCCGGCTCATCGATGAGATTATCTAGCATGATCAGAATCGAAGTAAGCGGTGTCTTTAACTGATGAGATATGTCTTCCAAAGACCGTTTTAACATCTTCTTATCACCTACCGCGATCTCAGCAGTCTCTTTTAACATGATCGTGGTCTTATAGATCTCGCTTTGCAGCAGGGATAATTCATCCTCCGACACATTATCGAAGGTAAGGCTGTAATTCTTCCGGTTGATCTCCTCTATGCAGTGTGTGATCTCCGCAATCACCTTGTCTTTTCTATTATTATAAAGTAAGAACAAGCCCATCAAACTTCCACCCGCCAGAATGAAAACTACCAGATTGACGATCAGATAAATAACTGATTTCCGTTCATTTTCTATGATCAGATTCTCTTGATCAAGATTAATCCCATATTGCCAGAAATATCTCTTCGAATTGCTCCTAACATCTTCCTTCCGGGAGCCACCATTCCCTTCGTCTGTACTGCTCGTGATTCTTCCGGCGCTCTCTGCATCCATCTTCTCTGCGCCATCGGAATTCAGTATCCGCATGATCTCCTCATCCGAGATCTCCGGATAATCCTCTTTCACTTCCATTACGATTGCCGCCAGCTTCTCATTCATGGATTTCCGAAGACTGTGATACTCATAGATTTGAATCCCAAGTGTCAATCCGGACATCAGGAACAGAACGAGTCCGGAGATGATCAGATATTTTCTTAAATACAGCTTATGCTCCATCATCGATCCGATACCCAATTCCTTTCACCGTGATGATAATATCCGTCTGAAGCTTCTCCCGGATCCGCTTCATGTAGACGGTTACTGTATGATCATCCACATCATTTCCCGTCCATTCCCAGATCTTATCCAGGATCGTATTTCTGGTTACCACCTTATTCAGGCTTAAGAATAACAGACTCAGGATCTTAAGCTCCAGCGCCGATAGCTCCACCTTGTGACCGCTTCTTGTTACTACCATCTTATCCATATCAAAGGTAATATCTGACACCGTAACTGCACCGTTTCGTTTGGTGCGCATCAGGATCTTATTCATCCGCGCCAGCAGCTCCTTCGTACTGAACGGCTTGGTAATATAGTCCTCCGCTCCAATGGTAAGTCCCTTCACAACGGACTCCTCATCGTCCCGCGCCGTCAGGAATATCGTAGGAATCTCCCTGTCCCGAATCTCATTTCGAAACAGGTCAAATCCATTCCCATCCGGCAGCGTCACATCCAAAATGATCAGATCCACCTCCGGCATAGTATCCATATATTCCACCGCCTGCCGTATCCGCGTCTTCACCACAAGCTCATAACCGTTCTTCTCCAAGAAAAACCTAAGCCCCTGTATAATTGTCTCATTATCCTCAACCAATAATATTCTCATGCAATCCATACACTCCTGCATCCATTCTATCATCTTATATGAATTACGCTGTCCTCTTTTCCGCCTTGCCAATATGTGCACATAATTACCAGACTGTATCACAGTGTAATTCTACACATTCTCATTCCGTATCGTCTCAATGGTATTCTGCTTCTCAATCTTACTCATACTATACCGCATGATTCCCGCAATTAAAAGGAAAACACAAAAGGTCGACAGCAGGATGGCCGGATATGGCAGCCGGAACGGTACCTGATCCTTCATTTCCAGAATCACATACATGATAAATGATATTAGTAATCCGACGGGAATCCCTATGACAAGTGCCTTCGTTCCCATGAAGACCGTCTCTAACCGGATCATGCGGGAGAATTCCCGATCCGTCATTCCCACAGACCGGAGCATGGCGAACTCCTTCTTCCGAAGCTCCATATTCGTGGTCACGGTATTGAAGACCGTAGTAACTCCGATCAGCGTCACGACAATAATGAAGCCATATAGAAAAATGCCGATCAAGGTAACCAGATTCTTCATCATCCGTACATTTTCCGCAACGTTATTCATGTCATAATCTAAGCCGGTTATCATCTCTTCGATTTCATCCTGCAGCCCATCTGCATCATCGGAATCCATAAGAATATCGCACCACGAGGTATCCTCTACGATAGAATCAAAGAGCGCATCACTAATGATCGCATGCTCTCCGGAATAGTTATACGGTTTCATCCCAAATGGAATCTCCTCAGTGACATATCCAACCTCGAATTGATACGGAAACTGTCGGTCTTCCTGAGATGAGAACGGTTTCAGGGAGGTCTCGGTGAAATATCCGTGTATCATATCTCCCTTTTCACAGGAGTAGACTCTGCCTTGAAAATCCAGACGATCCCCATTGATATCCGTATAATTCTGTCGTGTTGTGGTATCAATTACGATCAGCTTATCCCACATATCATCATAGCTAAGACCAAGTCTGTCAAGATATGCCCGGTATTCCTTGTCGCCAACTACCCTAAGACCTATCGAATGTGCATATTCACTATAATTCTCCTCTTCCACGGTCATCGCCTGCTCAAAATCATAATACTCTGTGCTGTACCGAAGATCCTCCGGATAGAACTCTACACCTCGTATGACCGAATACCGTTTGATATGATCTAGCTCCGTCACCTTTAAAGCCTCCGGGTAATCTGTCGGATTGCTGAGTGTAAAACCAACAGCCAGATTATAATCGCTATATTTCAGATCGGCTTTTGCTGTGTTCATCATTTCCTGTAGAATATAGGATAGAGCAACAAAGGTCAGAACCGAAACGGTAATGGAAATGATCGTTGTACGGTATTTCTTACGGTTACGCTTTAAGTTCTTATAGGATATCTCACCGCCGACACCGAAGAGCTTCACGATCCATTTCGGGCAGCGGATCTTCTTAGCCCGCAGCTTGATATCTCCGTTTCCGCGAATGGATTCGATCGGCGACACTCTGGCTGCCCGAACTGCGCTGCGAATGGCAGACAGATAGATCGTGATCACGCCAAGCAGGATCGAGATACCGGTTCCCCACCACGACCATACAAATCGGAAACGATCGCCTTCTATCAGCATGACACTTGCATCCATCAGGTAATAATTACATACCTGTACCAAGATTGCAGTGGCGATCGCACCAAGCAGCAGTCCCAGCGGAATTCCAACAAGTCCTAAGAGAAACGCCTCATACAACACATTTTTCCGGATCTGACCGGTGGTTGCGCCTACACTCCTTAGCATTCCGTACTGTCTGGTCTTCTCCGTGATCGAGATGTCAAAGGAATTCTTGATACAGAATACAGAGGTCACAACGATGATCAGACAGGCGATCATAGCCATAATTCCCAGGCTCGCCATTTCTCCGTCCTGTCCGAATGGATTCGTCTCTAACATGATCAGATAATCGTTCGTCCAATAATCATATCGTATATTCTCAATCTTCTCCCATAACGCCTGCCATTCCTCTTCTGACAGATTCTCTGCCTCTGAACTAAGCCCGCCATTCGCCCGGCAGATCAGGTCGAATGCATCCGGATCGACATTCAGAATGCCGGCTGTCACACGGTAAATATCCTTCATGCCCTCTTTGTTATACAGACAGAAGATATCCACTGCGCCCTCTGCTGCCTCCTCGTCCATGTAAGTCATCATGGTATACCCCGGTGCCTCATATCCTTCCACCGAGCTTGCCGGCCGCTCCGTGATCCCGACGATCGTATAGGTTCTGGTCGTCGTATTCACGATCTCCTCGCCGGAATTCAGCATATAGGCATACTCCTGTGTCAATTCTTCCCCGTCACGCACCCGTGTTCCTATATTTAAGGTTATAGTATCTCCCACCTGATAATCCACACGTCCATTTGTTTTAAGATGGGTTGTAATCAGAATTTCATTCTCATTTTCCGGATAGCGCCCCTCTTTCAAACGCATACATAGATTCTCGAACGCCGTCTTCGTATACGCCTTCACATACGCATACGGCTTATAATCGTTCTTGGATTCCGGAAGAAGAGCATACCCTATATTCTGGGTAATGCTGCAAGTCTCGATCGCACGATTATTATAAAAATCCGGTATATCCTCCACAGGAACCTGATAATACGCCACATGATAATTCCCCTTATAATTCACCTCATAATCTAATATCATTGTATAGAACGATAATGCCATATGCATAACCGTAGAAATCAGAGCCACCGAAAGCATGATACCAATAACCGTAACAGTAGTACGCTTGCGGTTCAGGCGCAGATTCTTCATCGTCAACATATTCAGAAGCTTCATGATCCGCACCCCCTTAGATTAATCTTCCGTCTTCGATCCGGAGTACCCGGTCTGCCGTCTTGGCAATCTCCATATTATGCGTGATCATGATGATCGTCTGCTTATACTCCTTATTGGAACGCTTTAACAGATTCACGATCTCATCGCTGGACTTGGAATCTAAGTTTCCCGTCGGTTCATCTGCCAGAACGATCGTCGGATTCGTGATCAGCGCCCGACCGATACTGGTCCGCTGCTGCTGCCCGCCGGATAATTCATTCGGAAGATGCTTTCTCCGGTTATCAAGTCCTAACAGCCCGATCAATTGATCCAGCCGTTCCTTGTCCACCTCGCGGCTGTCTAAGGCTAGCGGCAGTGTAATATTCTCCTCCACATTCAAGATCGGGATCAGATTATAGAACTGATAGATCAGTCCCACCTGCCGTCTCCGGAAAATCGCCAGCTTATCATCATTCAGCGCATAGATGTCTTCCCCATCAATATAGACCTTACCGGAGGTCGGACGATCCACACCTCCCAACAAATGAAGCAGCGTGGACTTACCGCTGCCTGACGCTCCCACGATTGCCAGAAACTCACCCTTCTCCACGGAAAATGACATATGATCCAGTGCCACGACCTCCGAATCTCCCTTGCCGTATATCTTCGTCAAATCCTCAACTCTAAGAATCTCCATTCTCATTACCTCCTGATTCAAGAATACTGATTTCCTTCCATACCATTCGGATATCCGACGTTCTTATCCCGCAAATCCGAAACTGTGTATCTCTATACCCGGATCATATATCAACCATTGTTACAACTAAGTTACCATGAAACAATCTTCTTATACGAATAATTATAGAATGCTTTTTATC
>CACZRT010000080.1 GCA_902783585.1 uncultured Lachnospiraceae bacterium
CTTCTGCTCATTTTTGATCAATCGAAGCGCAGGTACAGACAGCTTGCGGTTGATAACCAGAACATTCACAATGACTGCTACTACCGGCGGAATGACCAGCCCGTAGATCAGAAGATAGACCGGATATACGATATGCATTTCCGGAAGAGAAAAATAGACATAAGAATCCTTAAGCTGCAGATCGATTGCCCATCCGGAGAATCCGATTGCGGTTCCCGCAGCCGAACCCAGCCAGGTAACAATGACCGGAAGCGTAACATAATGCCGGATCAAATGCCGCCTCGTAACCCCCATCGCATACAGGGTTCCGATGATCGGCGCCTCCTGTTCAATGCTATGTACCACAAAGACAGATATCACATAAGCGATCAGAACGATTATGATCACCCCTGCCGCAAGTCCGGCATACCGGTTGATCAGCACATCATCCGTGGTTGCGCCGATTCTGGCATTATCCGATGCCGGAAGAAAGGAGGTCAGATTCGTGATCTTCACATCCTCTCCGTGACCGGTCAGCTTCGCCATGAACACAGACATAGGATCGGTACCGTCCTGTTCCTCATAGTATTCCCGAAAGGTCTCATCCTGGATATCATCGGGAGATAATTTCATCTCTTTCAGCAGATCCTTTAAGGCGATCTGTGCACGCAATACTTCTTCCTCACTTAAGGTCTCTACAGATTGCTTCGTATTCTCAGAACCGGTTCCGTCAGAAACAATTCCATTCGAGCCTGCTCCATTCGTAACAGTTTCACCTGAAGACGCCAGGAGCGTCTGTCTTACTGTCTGCGGATTGAATCTGTACGCATAGTGGTATTCCTCCGCTTTCGAACTGTTCTGCTTCATTTTTAAGGTCTCATAATCCTCCGGATTCATATACATAGTCCCAAATGTCACGCTGTCAACACCGGTATCTGAGAGATCCTTATAGGGAGCCTCATAATCGGGAGAAACTGCTACAGCGGCAATTCTATAGGTCTCGCCGCCGATCAGGATCGTATCCCCGATCTTCATATTCTGATCTTCATAGTGGCGGCGTTCCATTGCCACTTCACCAATCTTAGGTGTATCTCCTTCCACGATCTCGATCAGATTCATAGACTTCCGAAGGGCAAAGACCCGGAGCGTCGTATCATCCGCTAATTTATAATCGAGATAGAATTCTTCTTCCAGTTCAATTCCCTGTGCCTCTATCCTCGCAAGCTCCTCCTCACTTAACGGAACGAAGGTTGCAAACTCGCCATCCTCTACCTTCGTCCGTTCCGCATAGCGGGCGGTTTCCGTGATCGCGGTCTCTGCGGCACCGACAACACTGATCACGAGATACATACTGATGATGATCAGAACCGCTAACGCCAGATATCTTAACAGATTCGCTTTTAAATCTCTGAGCACACGCTTCATTAATACTCTTTGCATGGTAGTATCCTCTCTATAAATCCTCTAATTCCGCCGCAGGAATCCGTGTATCATTCATGTACTCTCTGCTGATCAGTCCATCCTTGATATAGATAACGCGGTGAACCATGTTCTTAATCGAATTGTTATGTGTCACGATCAGCATCGTCGTCCCGTAAATCTCATTGACACGCTCCAAAAGGATCAGAATATCTCTGGATGTCTTCGAATCAAGCGCTCCCGTAGGCTCATCGCACAGAAGCAGCTTCGGATTCTTAATGAGTGCCCGGGCAATGGCACAGCGCTGTTGCTGCCCTCCGGATAACTGAGAAGGGAACTTATTCTGATGCTCGGTCAAGCCCAGAATATCAAGCAGTTCCTCCATATCCATCGGCGTCTGGGTCAGATACTTGCAGACCTCGATATTCTCCTTGACCGTCAGATTCGGAATCAGATTATAGAACTGAAAGATAAAACCCAGATGATCCCGCCGGTAATCCGCGAGTGCGGAGGGTTTCAGCTTCGCAATATCAAGACCGTCTACATTGACCGCTCCGGCATCAATCGTATCCAGACCGCCAATGCAATTAAGCAGCGTTGATTTACCGGACCCACTGGTTCCCTGAATGACGCACATCTCCCCTTGCTCCACGCCGGTATTCACGCCCTTCAGGACCTCTATATAGCTTCCGCCTTCGCCATAATGCTTCTTAAGATTCTTCACTTCTACATACATACTATGTACCTTCCTGTTGCTTTTCTATGATCATTTATGCACCTAATAATAGTTAGTTATCACTAACACATAATATCTCTTTTTCATACGAATTTCAACCATCAAAACGCAAAAAATGCGGTTCCATAACTGAAATTATCAGAAGTTTTCCTTATAATGACACGGGCGAGCATAATAAACTTAAGGAAAACAGCAACATCAAAGGGCTTGCGTGCCCCACGAAAACCGGTTGCAGCTATTATCTATTATTCACAGAAAATACCGGAATCTATAATCAAACTACATTATAGATTCCGGTATCCTTATTTCATTATCTTATTACCGTCGGATCTGCTAGTTCTTTTTCTTCTTCAGATCCATGAATACTAACATACCTGCCGCAGAAAGCATCAGTACGACCAGAACCGCAATCGGCATGGAATCTCCGGTCTTAGGAGAGGTCTTTGCTGCCTCAGTCGTGGCTGCTGCGGTAGTTGCGTCAGAAGTGCTTGCTGATGCGGTGGTTGTTTCCGTTGTCGTTGCTGTCGTTGCCTCGGTTGTTGTTGCTGTTTCTGTCTTAGTATCCTTATATACCAGGAAATAAGAGGAGAACTTATCCGAACTGATCTCAAGCTCTGATCCGGTGCCCTCCGCCATGACAGTTGCCACACCGTTATGAACTCGAATGCACTGGTACTTCCGGGTATAACCTGTCGGAACCTTCTTCATGGTATCCGGAATGGATACCTTAATCTTGATCGGATTGCCGAGGGTATCATGGATCTGTGCCGGCGCACCGTCGCCCAGCTTCTTCCAAAGGGATAAGTCTAAGCATTCACCATAGGTATATCCATCTGCGCTTAATACCTTCTCTACAGCTGTGATGTCAGCTGCAGGCACATCAGCCTTATCCACTACCTTTACATCAAGATATACAAGGACAGGAGTACCGTTTTCATACTCCTCCTTTTCTTCGTCACTCAGGAGCTTTACTGCAAGATCTTCATC
>CACZRT010000081.1 GCA_902783585.1 uncultured Lachnospiraceae bacterium
CGGACCATTGCGATGGATTCCTGGGCGAGTCTGGAACATAAATTAAAGTATAAGAAGGATATTCCGAATCAGGATTTGATCGTGAATGAGTTGAAGCGATGTGCAGATGAGATGATGTCCTGTGACCTGTCCATGCAGACCATACGGGATCTAATTATGCACGAAAGCTAGGAGCCGTGCATCTCCGTAAGAGGAAGCTCAATTCATGCTTGCATGAGAATTGAGCTTTCTCTTACGGAGATATAGGGCGACAGCCCGTGACCGAGGAGTTGCCAAGTGCGAAGCACTTTTTATATGGCAACGACGAATTGCCGCCGAATGAAATGAGGGGGCGTTACCTTAAGGAGCGAAGCTCCGAGGTGCACGGCAACAACGAGAATACCAAGAGGGAAGCTCAATTCATGCTTGCATGGTTATTAAAGTTTAGGAGGATAGAATTATGCGTATATTATTGGCAGAAGATGAAGTGGATATGTCGAGAGCAATCTCTGCCATTCTATCTCATCAGGGATATGAAGTGGATGCTGTCTATGACGGTGAAGCGGCCGTCAGTCAGGCAGAGAAGAATGTATATGATTGCATGATATTCGATATCATGATGCCGAAGCTCGACGGAGTCAGTGCGTTAAAGAAGCTTCGGGAAGAACGGAATATGACACCGGTACTGCTACTGACTGCGAAGGCGGAATTGGACGACCGTGTAAATGGCTTGGACGCTGGTGCGGATGACTATCTGACCAAGCCGTTTGCCATGGCAGAGCTTCTTGCCAGAGTGCGCTCCATGGTGCGCAGGAGCAGTCAATATGAATCCAAGAGTCTGACACTTGGAAGCCTGACTCTGAATGTGGAAGAGTTGGAAATGAAGAGCGAGAATTCCATTCGTTTAAGTCAGAAGGAATCCAAACTGATGGAGTATCTGATTCTGAATGTAGACAAGGAAGTGACAACGGATATGATCTTAGAGCATATCTGGAAGGATGAGGAATATGATAATGACGGCGTGGTATTTGTCTACATATCTTACTTAAGAAATAAGCTGCAGGCGATCGGGGCAGAGCTTGTGATCGACGGAACGGATGGCGGAAGCTATAAGCTGAGAGAAATCTAGACAAGCGATGGAGAGGATATATGTTCAGAAGACTAAAGACCAAGTTCATAGCGATCACTTCTGTGGCAATCCTTCTGGTCATCATGATGGTGCTGGGTGTTGTCAACATCGGAACCACCTTAGATGTATATAACGAAGTTGCCGGAATTATTGATATTATTATAGAGAATGACGGTGTCTTTCCGGGCTTTGACCAGCAGAATCCGGTCGTGAAGGATAATACAGTATTCTCGATTACCCCGGAAACGGAGTATATCCTTCGGTATTTTTCGGTATTGATATCTGATAATAATATTGAGTATATTAATACCACGCATGTGGCGGCAGTGTCCGAGGAGGAAGCAATCTCACTGTCCAGACAGGCCTATCATGCAGATGCCGTGAACCGATTGACCATTCATTATAATGGCAGGATCTATATGTATAAGATCGCTGTGTATGATGATGATACTGATATTCTGGTATTCCTGGATGTTACGGATCGCTTGAACAACGTTACCGAATTGATCAAGTTCTCTCTGATCGTCGGACTTCTCAGTATGCTCTTATTTGTGCTGATCGTCAGCCTCTTCTCCCAGAAGGCCATCAAGCCGATGATTGATAATATGGAGCGGCAGCGCGAATTCGTAACGAATGCCGGACATGAATTAAAGACGCCGATCGCGATCATATCTGCCAACACAGAAGTGCTGGAGATGATGAATGGTAAAAATGAATGGACAGACAGCATTATGTCTCAGGTGAAACGATTGTCCGGTCTGGTTAATAATCTGCTCCGGCTTGCCCGAATGGAGGAAAGCGCAGATATTGTATTAGAGAATGTGGACTTCTCCAAGGAAGCCAAGGATGTTGCAGAGTCTATGCGTCCGGTCATTGAAAATGCGGACAAGACATTGACCGTGTCGATCGAAGAGGGTGTGATCGTACAGGCGGAAGCCTCCAATCTACATGAATTGGTGAATATTCTGGTTGACAATGCCACAAAATACTGTGATGATTACGGATCAATCCGTGTGGAATTATATAAGAAGGGCAAAAATGCCATCTTAAATGTATCCAATGATTATGAGAATGCAGATAAGACCGATACCAAGCGTTTCTTTGAACGCTTCTATCGCGAGGACGAATCTCATAACAGCGGGAAACAGGGGTATGGAATCGGATTATCCATGGCAGAGCAGATCGTGAAGATGTTCGGCGGGAAGATCAGCGCTGCTACGAAGGGGAAGGAGATCACATTTACGGTTACGCTGTAAGGATCACTTTCCCAGTCTGTGAAGAATATCCATGCTCGGATATGGATAATCCCGAAAAGCATCCTGCAGGAAATCCGGAGTGTGTTCATAGTTGAACCGGGCAAGCTCCTCTGTGCTGATCGATAGATCCTCTCTAAGCCATTCATTCAGGATTCCGAGAATCCCATAGCTGTGATACTGGATCTTAAGCAGCTGCTCCTGTGTAAGAGTATCCGATCCGGTGTGGCGCTCCATGGCATCCTTCGCCAGACGGATATGAAAATCCTGAATATAATTCATAACATAGCTTTGTGGTGTTCCGGAAAGGGCTTTCTGATAGAAGGCTCTTTTTTCTTCTAGTTGGTCTGTAGTCGGAGAGTTGTTCATTTTTTCCTGAATATGATCTTCGGTCCGAGAGTCATTATTGTTATTTTTCATTTGATCTGCTGTCATGGAGAATGCATGTTCCTTCGGCATGATGGAATATCCCCGTAAGATCACCATATAATCACGCAGGAAGATCCAGGCAGCTAATTCATATTTATCGCGAAAATGATAATAGAAGGCAGGCGGTGTGGCGCCGCAGCGCTTACATAATTCGATCACACGAATGTCTTCTAACGGTGTGGTCTTCAGCATCTCCTCCATCTCATCTGCAAACAGGTTCTTGGTACGGTCTCTTAATCCCATGGTTTTTCTCCTTTGTTCTTTCGTGATGATCGTGTTACGTGATTATCGTTTAACTATGTCATGAACGTATTACGATATTGTTTTTAACTATGTTATAATCGTGTTACATTATTATTGTTTAACTATGTCATAATATTTTACGTTAATATGAATTGTTTATTTTCTTTATAATATCATATTTTCATAAAAAGTCTATATAAAATATGATTATGTTTGTTTTTTTTATGTCATCAGCTTATATGGTCAGATTCCACGCATGATTCCTGATCTTTATAAATAGCATATAATAATAGCTTGCGGGCATATTTCGTGCTATACTAGATATAGATTGAGAATTGGAGGTGCGCAAGATGAAGCGTTATATATATCTGTTCATAGCCTGTATATTACTATTGTCCTGCAGTGCTTGTGGTATTCATAAGGAGACCGAACCGAAGAAACCGTCCGGGGATATGGTCATGAAGGATGAAGCAGGAAATGTACGAATCACGATTGATGACATAGAATCGGTAAATGCGAGGACGATCACCTTAACGTCCGGTGAGACTTCTTATATGGTGGAATTGGAATTTACAGAGGAAGGAGCAGTGAAATTCGGTGATGTCACGACGGAGCTGATGGGAACGACGCTCGGAATCTATGTGGATGGGGAGCTGATCTGTGAACCGAAAATAAATGAAGCAATCACGCAGGGATCTTCTGTTATTAACATGGATACCTATGAGGAGGCGCGGGAGCTGGCAGATAAGATTCAGGGAGACTGAATAAAGACATTTAGAAACAAAGAAAAGAAACAAATATAAGGAACACATATCAAGAACAAATATAAAGTAACAAATACAAAGAAACTTATAAAAAAACTAATGAATATTAAAACAGATGAGAGAACTGATATGAATGAGAATACTGATCAAACAACCCCGCTCAATCAAACAAACCAATATTATCGAATCTTTATGGATGAGACAGAATTAGACGGATTGCGGGAGCAGGTCTTATCCTCTGATTATCGGCAGACCTATCATATTCAGCCGGTTGCCGGACTTATGAATGATCCGAACGGATTTCTGTATCATCATGGGAACTGGCATCTGTTCTATCAATGGTGTCCGTGGGGCGCTGTGCATGGGTTAAAGCATTGGTATCATACGGTATCCACGGATCTGGTTCATTGGAAGAATATCGGACTAGCGATCGCACCGGATCAGGAATGGGAAAATGAAGGCGCATTTTCGGGAACAGCTATTTCCGAGGAGGATGGAATCCGGATCTATTATGCCGGAAATCAAAGAGATGCAGGGGGCCGGATTGTTCCGAATGTCTGTATGGCAAAGCTCTACGATGACGGTCATATCGAGAAGCTGAGTCATGCGATGATTCCTCCACATCCGGATTATACACATGATCAAAGAGATCCGCAGATCATCTGTGTACAGGAAGGAACAGAGGAAAAGTATTATATCCTTATGGGAGCGCGAAGCAAGGATGATCGGGGCTGCCTGCTTTTATATACTTCGGCTCAGAGAACGACCGGATGGCAATTCGTCGGACAGGTAAAGGTTCCGGGGTATGAGAACTTTGGTTCTGTATGGGAGTGTCCATCGATCATGCGTCTGGGGGAGGTAGATCTCCTGATCTTCTGTCCGCAGAATATCCTGCTTCCCGGGAGAGGACAGGCACCACATCATAATGTCTATCTCTTAGGTCATATGGACTATGAGAATTGTATATTTCAACCAAAGGGAAGCTATCAGTTCCTGGATTACGGTTATGACTTCTATGCCGCACAGTGCGCAGCGGGGACAGCTTCAGATGCGCCGGCTGTGATGTCTGCGTGGATGGGGCTTCCGGCAGCAGCGTATCCGACAGATTCTGAGAATTGGTCCGGCTGCCTGACCATTCCAAGAGAGCTTACCATAGAGAACGGAGCTTTGATACAGCGCCCGCCGGCAGCACTGAAGGAACTGAGAGGGGAACATAGAGTACTGTCTTCGGAACAGAGCATGAAGCTGTCAAGAAGCTGTGAATGGCTGATCCGATTCCAAAAGGATGGCAGGAGATATAAGAATCCGGGTACTGCCAATAATGAAGGATTATATGAAGATTTAACTATTGAAAAAGATAGGATTCAACAACACAGAGATATGGTGATGGATCATGATGTTAAGATACATGGCAAAGATCAACCGGGAAGAATCGAACTGCTTCGCTTATTCTCTACGAAGGATTATAATGGCGGAGTGATCTTGTCCTATGATAGCAGCGAGAACATGCTGTGGATCGACAGATCGTCCATGACGCATCGTTTTCAGATCGATCAGGGAGAAGTACGCGGAATCCACCTTCATCGAATGCTTGACTCTCTGCATGGCTATATCGATCATAGTTCACTGGAAATCTTTGTGAATGATGGCGAGGCAGTCATCACTACCCGAATTTTCCCGACAGAAGAAGAGAGTTATCTGGTATTGCCGGAAAAGGATACATTCATTCTTTCTGCAGAGGTGTGGGAGCTGCAGAATGTGCAGGTTTGACTAATAGAATCAGGAGGAACGATCGGAATGAAATACCCGTTAAATTATAATATCTATGCTAAGGAATTCCGCGTTATGATAGAGGAGCATTTTACTAAGCAGGAGGCAGAGGCAATCTGGAAAGATGCGAATCGTCGGTTTGTCAAAATAAAAAAAGAACATCCGGATGCATATACTTCTGCAGTAAAAGTATCTTATCCGTTTGCGGGAATATATATGGCACTTATAAAGTATATGCCGAAAGAAGAGGCACTTGCCATGATGATGGAATATGCCCCGCGGATCGGAGAGAAGATCCGGAAGATATATTGGGGGTTCACTTCAATTCCGGGAGTATCAACGCTGATCTGGAAGAACTTTGATAAGATCATGAAAACCGCAGGAAGTGAAAAGGAAGGATATAAGAGTAAACTATACGGTGTCAAAGGAGATAAAGCGGCACTGGATATTCTGTCCTGCCCTGTTGTCAATGCATTGGCGGAGATTGGCATGCCGGAAGTAGCACCTGTGATGTGTGCGATCGATCAGGTATACAGCAAGGGATATCGGGGAATTAAGTTCCGGCGTACCAAGTCCGTAGCAGAAGGTGACAACTGCTGTGATTATCGGTATAAGAGAGTGTCGGCGGCTAAAGGCTAAATGAGACTAAATAATTATTCAAAAAAGATAATGAATAATTGATGAATAATTATTCAAAAAAATGATTGACAACCCATTTTTCCTGCATTATAATTCACAATAGTTGAATATAGAACAAACCGTTGATGTGGAGATAACGATAAAAGAGGCACTTACAGAGAGTCGGTATAGCTGAGAACCGATAGCAGCTGTTTATCAAATGGACCACTGAGGGCATGGTCAAAAGAAATTTGATTTAGAAAGTTTAATTTAGAAAGTTAGATTTCTGAGTATTCCATGACGTGAGGGCATACGTCAGTTGCCGGGAATATGTTAGTATTCTAATGAGAGTGTGGATTCCACAAATGCAAGGTGGCACCGCGGTACAAGATTTACCGTCCTTGATAACAGTATAAGACTGTTATCAGGGACTTTTTTTATGTGCACGTCTGCGAGATGTAGTATTCGACTTCGTCGAATGCAAACGGCGCAGCGAACAGACTGCGACTTCGTCTTATCTGTTCGATCAGAAATTATGGTCTCATCACTCGATTAGAATGGAGCGATGTCAGGAGGATATGGATATGAGCAGACAAGGAACGTATTTTCCTTCATTGGAGGAAGCAAGACAATATGGTTCAGACTATCGGTGTGTGCCGGTTGCGAGAGAGATCTATTCGGATTTTATCACGCCGATCCGGCTGCTGAAGGTACTTAAGAATGTGAGTCAGCATGTATATATGCTGGAGAGTGTGGAGAATCAGGATAAGACAGGGCGGTATACCTTTCTTGGGTATGAACCGAAGGCCTGCCTGACCTGCCTGAACGGGGTTCTGAAGGTTACGGACCGGGACGGCAAGCTGATTCGGGAAGAGACGACGGCACATCCGGGGCAGGCAATCTTTGAGATGATACAAGAATACCATAGCCCGAAGATTGAAGGAATGCCTTCCTTTACCGGTGGAATGGTCGGGTATTTTGCATATGATTATATCAAGTACGGCGAGCCGACCTTGAACCTGGACGCGAACGACAGCGAGCGGTTTAATGATGTGGATCTGATGTTGTTCGATCAGGTGATCGTATTTGATAATATAAGGCAGAAGCTGATCCTGATCGCGAATGTGAGAACGGAAGATATTGATAAGAATTATGGGGAAGCGGTTGCTTCGATTGAGCGCATGATCGATCTGATCAGGCATGGAGAGGAAGCACCGGAAGAGCCGTCGAAGATCACCTCGGAATTCCGCAG
>CACZRT010000082.1 GCA_902783585.1 uncultured Lachnospiraceae bacterium
ATCTATATCAATATCTATATCAATATCCATGCCCGATACAGACACTTGTATAATAGACCTCCCGGATTCCCTGCTGCATCATAGCAATCGTACACGCCTCTATCGTCGCACCGGAAGTATATATATCATCAACCAACAATACTTTCTTTAAGTTTACTCCATTTTCCTTCATCTGAAAAGCCTTTTTTAAATTATTTATCCGTTGGATATCATTTAACTCTTTCTGAGGCGGTGTATCGACAATACGACTGAGCATGCGTGTTTCCATTGAAATCCCCAAATATTCTGCAATCGGTTCCGCAAGAAGCTCTGCCTGATTATATCCTCTCTTATGTAATTTGTGCTTATGGACCGGAACAGGGATCACGGCATCAAAGCCAATGCAGGTCCAGATCCTCCCATAGCGTCGCCACAATTCCTCTGTATAGAACCGTGCATACTCCCTGCGGTTATGATATTTCATAGCAGTAAGTCCATCCCTCACCGGATCCACATACAAATATAGAGGAAAACCTTTCACATAATGCTTCGGGATCCGCTCGCAATCGGAGCAATACTCCTGCGTATCATCCTCGATTGGTTTCCCGCATTTCATACAGGTCGGCTCTGTGATATATGGAAGCTTCTCCTTGCACTTTGCACACACCAGCTCCTCGCCCTGTGCAATATCCTGACACACCGGACACCGCCTTGGATACAGAAGATCGATCAACGGCTGCGTAACCTGAATGCTGTCTTTTTTCAGCTTCTGTATTGCCTGCATATCCCCCTCCTTTTTCCGCTTCACTGCTCCAGAGTCCTTATTCCAGGGCTCTATTCTGACTTCTTTTTTCCGCCTTCTTAACTCTGGCTTCTCTATTCATAACTTCACACTTTCCGGATTCTCTACTCCTGCCCCGTCAATAAATCCCGGATTGCCCATTCAAGCCCGGAATACCGCTTCTGTTCATCCACATTATCCACCATCTCGTGAACCTTATATCCATTCCCGACAATTACCACACACTGCTTAGCTCTTGTGATCGCTGTATATAGCAGATTCCGGTGCATCAGGACCTTCGGACCGGAGAGGATAGGCAAAATGACCGCCGGATACTCATTTCCCTGGGATTTATGGATCGTAATCGCGTAGGCAAGCTCTAATTCATCCAGGAGCTTATAATCATATTTGACCGTCCGGTCGTCCATCAGCACCTTGATTGTTTCCGTGTAGTCATCAATTTCCTGAATGATCCCCATATCGCCGTTGAAGACCCCCATTCCTTTTTCCCGCGCAAACATGCCGGAGTTATCGTAGATCACCCATTCCAGATCGTAATTATTCTTGACCTGCATGACCTTATCGCCTTCACGGAACCGCATATTATGCGCCTCATGCTCCTTCTTATTCGGAGCCGGAGGATTTAGAATCTTCTGAAGCTCCAGGTTCAAGTTCTCAACGCCAAGATCTCCCTGTCTCATGGGTGTAAGCACCTGAACCTCATAAGGCTTCGCATGAACATAATTCGGCATTTTCACGGATGCTAACGCTCCCACCTCATCAATGACACCGCGGACACCCGGTCTTGGAAGAAGGAAGAAATCCTTGCTTTTGTTCGTCATATTCGGGTATTCTCCACGCAGGATCTTATGCGCATTCAGGATGATATCACTGTCCTCCTCCTGCCGATAGATCGTAGACAGCGTGATGACGGAAAAGCACTCGGAATGAATGATGTCCTTCAGAACATTGCCCGGTCCGACGCTCGGAAGCTGGTCCACATCTCCCACCAGGATCAGATGGGTTCCCGGTACGATTGCCTGCAGCAATGCATGCGCCAGATAGATATCCACCATAGACATCTCGTCAATGATGACAACATCTGTCTCCAATGGATTCAACGCATTCCGTTCAAAATGATATCCCGCATGATTCTCATCATCGACTCCTCCTGTTACCTCCAATAAACGGTGGATCGTCTGGGCCTGATAGCCGGTGGTCTCCGTCATACGTTTGGCAGCGCGTCCGGTCGGAGCGGCAAGCATGATATCCAGCCCCTCCTGCTCATAATATTTGATGATCGCGTTGATCACCGTCGTTTTACCGGTTCCCGGTCCGCCCGTGATCACCAGGAAGCCGGAAGAGGCCGCCATTGCAACTGCATTTCTCTGCTTATCATCCAGAGTTAGCTCCGACTGTCTCTCGATCTTCTCTATTGTCTCCTTCACCTCCGGTTCCGTAACCGAATAGGTCAGGTTCAGATCGTGCAGCAGTCTTGCCACATCCAGTTCGATATGATATTGCTTACTGCCGTAGACAGCATGAATGCCGTCGATCTCTTTGATGATCAGCTTTCGCTCCAGCTGCAGCGTTGTCAGCTCGTGGCGGATGGATTCCGTATAAGAATAAGCAAATGGATCTCCGCCCTCCGGAACCAGAAAGCTGTCCACCTTCCGCACCAGCATATCCTCCGGAAGAAAGGTATGTCCGAGGGATCCCGCCTGCGAGAGCGTATA
>CACZRT010000083.1 GCA_902783585.1 uncultured Lachnospiraceae bacterium
CATTATGAGGATATGAATATATCCGTGATCCCGAAGCTGCGGGAGTTGTTCGGGATTCCGGTCGGACTGTCCGATCATTCTTTTGGTTCTCTTGCTGATGTGGTGGCGGTATCTATGGGAGCCTGTGTGATTGAGAAGCATGTGAAGTTAGATGATGAGACGATCATAAGCGCGGACTCCGGATTCTCGATGAAGATGGCGGACTTTGCCCGGATGGTGTCCGATGTCCGGAATGCAAAGGTGATCATGGGCAGACCGTCCCTGGAATTAACTGAGGCAGAACGAAAAGGACTGGGAGGACGCCGTTCTCTGGTTGCCGTGCAGCCGATCAAAGCAGGCGAGCTCTTTAGCGAAGAGAATATCCGGAGCATCCGCCCGGCGATCGGTATGAAACCGAAATATATGGACGTCCTGCTTGGAAGGCCGGCAAAGAAGGATTATGCCTTCGGGGAACCGATCGGTATGGAAGAGGTTGAAAAATAATTTGATTATACTGTATTCGTATGGTATAATGTCTTTCGTGTATAGTTTACGTATGTATGAATATAGATACACATATGAAAAATGAAAAAGGGAAGGGAAGATGAAACAAGGAAAACTAACATTAATGATGACGTTGCTTTTAGTTGGCTTCGTTCCTCTGATCTGCAGTATCTTGGTATCAAGTATTGCAAATTATGCTGTGAGCAAGTCTACGTTAGAGGAAGATACCTACGAGAAGCTTCACTTTGCGGCAGACGGTCTCAGACAGTATTATGAATGGGATATTCTGAATACAGAGGAAGGCGCTGCCTATGAGCATGATTATGTGGACAGCCTGAAGGAATTTGATGTTGATATGACATTATTCTTAGGTGACACCCGGTATATCACTTCTACGAAGAAGGAGAATGGTGAGCGGAATGAGGGTACACAGATGGATTCTGCAATCTGGGCCCGGGTATCCTCCGGTGAACATGTCACTGCCAAGAATGTTCAGGTCGGAGTGAATAAGTACTATGTATACTATATGCCGATCTATGATGCGAATAATCAGATCTGCGGTGCGGCATGGGCAGGTACTCCGATGAAGGATGTTAGAGCGGCTCTTACGAAGGATCTTGTTCGTTCGATCTTATTGGCGATCGCTCAGTTAGTCATATTCGGTGTTATCATTTCCTTAGTAGCGAATCTGATCAAGAAGCGTATTATGAATGTTGCCGAGGATGTGAAGTTGATGGCATCCGGCGATCTGTCCAGTGATGATGATCTTCATGCAGCGATCTTTGAAGTGGATCGCTTGGGTCGGGATGTGATGAATGTCCGGACAGAGATGCGGGAAGTTATTTCCGTCATCATGGAGAATGCGGATCAGTTAGATATCAATATGGAGTCTATCAATTCCGGTGTCGCAACCTGTAATGATAATACCGGCGGTGTTGTTCTGGCGGTAGAGGATCTGTCCAAGGGCTCCAGCAGTATGGCAGACAGCGTACAGAATGCTGCACTCGAGATGCAGACGATCGGTACGAATATTGATGAGATTACAGAGCTGTCCAAGTCAGCCGGCGAGACCGCTGAGAATGTTAAGGTAATTAGCGGAGAGGCCAGAGGTAAGTTAGAGAATCTGATGAACGCTAACCGCAACATGGTTACGATCACAGATGAAGTTGTGGAAGGTATTAATGGTTCGGCTGTATCGGTTGGAAAGATCAGTACGGCAGCAGAGATGATCGCACAGATTACCAGTCAGACCTCGCTTCTTGCGTTGAATGCTTCCATTGAGGCAGCCAGAGCCGGAGATGCCGGTCGTGGATTTGCGGTTGTTGCGAGTGAGATTTCGAATCTGGCAGCACAGTCTGATAATTCAACACAGGAGATCAAGGCGATCGTTGCCGAAATCATGGAGACCTCTCAGAATAATGTGGATCTGGCGAATAAGATCAAGGATGCAGTTAGTGCTGAGGGTGAGGTATTGAATGAGGTGAATGCAAGCTTTGATCAGGTAGATCAGCATGTGCAGGATACCGCAGACGCGATCCTGTCTATTTCCGATAAGGCTGAGCAGCTGGATGTGAACAAGAATCACGTTATTGAAGAAGTCGATTCTCTGTCCGCAATCTCTCAGGAGAATGCTGCAAGCTGTGAGGAGACCAGCGCGAGCATGGATGAGCTTGGTGCGAATGTGGAGAGCATTCACCAGCAGGCTATGGACACACATGAGCTGTCCAATAAGCTGGGCGAGGCCATCGCATATTTCAAGCTGTAAGAGCAGATGAAGAGAGAATCATATAATATTACATAGTTTTGAGATTATTTTTCAGAGAACAGGCGGTCAGCATTCGGTTGACCGCTTGTTTTATGCGCGTAATTATTGTTGAAAGAGGGATACTTTGTTTTGCAACAGAAATAATTGATTTTTTTTGCTATACGGATTGATACGTTTTTTAAATGGTGATATAATTATTTTATATTACTTAACGGTCAATGGGAGGCTTGTAGGATTCCTGATGATGCCTTTGATCATGACATCAGAAGAAGGGGACGATGGCGGTCATGCCGGGTTCCTGTGAAGAAAGCCGGGGTGAAGACTGTTATGGAGAAGGGAGACAGGATATGGAGAGAAAAAGCTCGATCATGAGCAGCTTGAAGATGAAGCTGATCTTCACGACTGCGCTGGTATGTATCGTACCGCTTGCGATAGCGGTCATTATCAGCTTCGTTAGTTCGAAGAAGGTTGCACAGGGCAGTGCGGAAGACCTGAATCAGAAGCAGGCGGAATATGTGCAGAATGACTTTTCTAAGACTCTGGAGGCCAACTTCCGTGCTATGGAGCAGGTGGCGAATGCCAAGTCTACAAGGGAATTTGTAAAGAATCCGACGGATGAAGTGCTTTTGGAGAAGATGGTGGCACAGCTTCAGACGGTGGATGCGAAGTTTGCGGATAATAATTCCACTGTTGTGACCGGAGCCGATGGCGAGAATATTGCACGTTCGAAGGGCAATTTTGTTAATATTGCAGAGCGTGGGTATTTTCAGGAAGCAATGAAGGGTAACTATTACGTGTCTGAGATGTCGGTCAGTAAGACGACGGGGGCCAGGATTATTGTTCCGGCTGCTCCGATCTATGACGACGACGGAAGTACAGTGATTGCGGTTATTACACGGAATTATGATCTGGATTATCTGCATGATATTCTTGTGAATGAGGCCGGTAAGGGACAGACCATCTTCATTATGGACAGTACAGGCAATGTGATCGCTTTATCATCACAGGAGCTGACTGCAGAAGATGAGATCAATATGAGCTCCAGAGAGGTATATGCAGAGGCAAGTGCCGGCACCGCAGAGGGCAGCTTCATTGAGCGGTATGAGGGTAAGAGATATGTCACTTCCTTTGTGAAGGAGCCAACGACCGGCTGGACGGTTGTGGTATCGACAGAGTATAACGTGATCATGGCAGATTTCCAGAGGGCGGCCATTATCATGGTTGTAATTGGAATTGTTCTGGCTGCACTGGCAGTTGTGATCGCAATCATCTTTGGCAACAGTATTGACCGGCCGATCACCTTAATTGATGAGGCATTAGAGCATTTGGCCGATGGACGGTTTACGGATGTTGAGCTGTATGGCGATCGAAGGGACGAGTTCGGATTCATGATCCGCAATGTGAATTCCGTGATCGATAAGCTGCGGGATATTGTGGCAACGGTACGTACTACCGCGGATGATCTGGAGAATGACGCAACGGAGGTATCCGGATCTGCGGATCGGATTGCGGTTACCATGGACGGCATTTCAGAGGCGGTAAATGAGATTGCTGCCGGTGCCGGACAGCAGGCAGAAGAGATTCAGAGCGCAAACGAGAATATTCAGGTAATTTCTACGAATATTGCAAATGTAACGGATGATGCCGATGGTCTTGCAAATGCGGCACAGACCATGAGCGGCGGTACGCAGAGCTCTCAGCAGGAGCTGCAGGAATTGGAGCGTTCTTCGCAGGAGATGACGCTCGCGATCGAGCGGATCATCGAAACGATCAAGGCTACCGGCGTTGCGGTTGATAATATCTCGACCAAGGTAGATGCGATTGATTCCATCGCCTCTCAGACCAACCTGCTTGCACTCAATGCTTCGATCGAGGCAGCCAGAGCGGGTGATGCCGGACGTGGATTTGCCGTTGTTGCAGAGGAGATTGGGAAGCTGGCAACGGATTCCGCAACCTCAGCCAATGAGATTAAGGCAGAGATGGTACAGCTTCTGACGAAGTCCCGCGAAGCAGTCAGTGTTGCAGATGAGGTAGCGAATTCGAACAGACAGCAGTATGAGATCATTGAGAATACAGTGAATACCATTCAGAGCCTGATCGATGGAATCCAGACTACCGTCAATGGTGTTGACAGTATTAATAACAATGCGGCAGATTGTAACTCGTCTAAGGTGGTTGTGGTGGATGCCATGAATAATCTGTCAGCCATTTCTCAAGAAAATGCAGCAAGTACAGAGGAGACCTCTGCTTCCGTTCACGAGTTGAATACAACGGTATCTGAGCTGGCACGGGAAGCTTCACTGCTGAAGGAGCATGCAGATGTGCTTATGCAGGAGATGGAATTCTTTAAGGGCTGATAAGATACTTTTCGAAGCTTGATGAGAGATGTCGCAAGGCAGTTCTGAACGTAGGTTTATGAGCAGGAAATGAAAGGCGGAGTGAGAATGCTCCTTTCATTTCCTGCTTTTTTCGTTGATAGATCTGCAATGAGCCGTATCCTTCGTATTCAGTATTATCCATATTGTTTTCTGTAGATGAATTGGTACTTTCTAATGGATAGAGATAGTGGTATACTGTGAGATGGATGTCAGAAGAGGACTTTTATGATGAATAGGAGGATGAACGTATGGCACTTCATACATTACAAAGCGGGGCTCTGCGCGTGACGATAGCAGATGAGGGCGCGGAATTACATAGTATTCTGGATATCTTATCCGAACGGGAGTATCTCTGGCATGGAGATCCGGTCTATTGGGGAAGACGGTCTCCGGTGTTATTTCCGATCGTCGGAAGCTTGAAGAATAAGGAATATCAATATGAGGGCAAGGCATATCCGATGCCGCAGCATGGCTTTGCAAGGGATATGGTGTTCGAGATGATCGCGCATGATGAAGACGGTATTCAGTTTGCGCTGACGGCAAATGATGAGACGCTTTCGAAGTATCCGTTCCGCTTCCGCCTGGAGGTTGGATACCGGCTGAATGGCAGAGAGATCACGGTCACCTGGAAGGTGGTCAATGAGGATTCAAAGACCATGTATTTCTCGATTGGCGGACATCCGGCATTTATGTGTCCGGTGGATGGTAATGGAAAGCAGACGGATTATTATCTCCTGTTTGATAAGAAGGAGGATCTGACATATTGCAAATTAAGCACGAATGGACTGATCGAGAGCGAGGGACATATCCTTGCGACGAATGGCGGAGTTCTGCCTATCACTGAGCATCTCTTTGATGAGGATGCGCTGGTAATAGAAGGTCGTCAGGCAAAGGAGGTCGCTCTGGCAGGACCGGATCAGAAACCGTATTTGACGGTGAAGTTTGATGCCCCGTTGTTCGGCTTATGGTCGCCGGCGAAGAAGCAGGCACCATTTGTCTGCATTGAACCTTGGTACGGAAGATGTGACAAGGAATCCTTCGACGGAACGCTGGCAGACCGTGAATACGGCAATACCCTTCAGCCGGGCGCCACCTTTGAGACGGCTTATACGATCACATGTAACTAGAGTATTTACGAGGAATCATCATGCATCATTTATCACATCTTGACAAATTAGAGGCGGAAGCCATCTACATTATTCGCGAGGTTGCGGCGGAATGCGAGCGTCCGGTCATGCTGTACTCGATCGGCAAGGACAGCTCGGTCATGCTGCATTTGGCACTCAAAGCGTTCTATCCGGAGAAGCCTCCATTTCCATTTCTGCATATCGATACCACATGGAAATTCCACGAAATGATCGAGTTTCGGGATCATGTGGCGGATTCATACGGGATTACCATGCTGACCTATACCAATATGGACGGTGTTGCCAGAGGAATCAATCCCTTCGATCATGGTGCGGCATATACGGATATCATGAAGACGCAGGCCTTGAAACAGGCGCTTGATAAGTATGAATTCACGGCGGCATTTGGCGGGGGCAGACGGGATGAGGAGAAGTCCCGCGCGAAGGAGAGGATCTTCTCTTTCCGGAATTCCGCGCATGCCTGGGACCCGAAGAATCAGCGGCCGGAAATGTGGAAGTTATTTAATACCCGAATCCACAAGGGTGAGAGTATCCGGGTCTTCCCGCTGTCTAACTGGACGGAGGCGGATATCTGGCAGTATATCCGGAGAGAGAACATTGAGATCGTGCCGCTGTATTTTGCGAAGGAGCGGCCGGTGGTGGAACGAGATGGAAATATCATCATGGTGGATGATGACCGGATGAAGCTGCTGGTGGGAGAGAAGGTTGAGATGCGGAAGGTACGGTTCCGGACGCTGGGCTGCTATCCGCTGACCGGCGGCGTATACTCGGATGCGGATACGCTGGATGCCATTGTGGAGGAGACCTTGAGTGCTCTGGAATCGGAACGGACGAGCCGGGTGATTGATCATGAGGAGACCGGAAGTATGGAACGACGGAAGAAAGAGGGGTATTTCTAAGATGCGCGGATTACTCAAATTCATTACCTGCGGCAGTGTGGATGACGGTAAATCCACTCTGATCGGACATATCCTCTATGCGTCCAAGCTTCTGTATACGGATCAGGAACAGGCACTGCTCTTGGATTCCAAGGTAGGAAGCCGCGGCGGCGAGATTGATTATTCTCTGCTGTTAGATGGTCTTATGGCGGAGCGGGAGCAGGGGATTACGATTGATGTGGCTTATCGATATTTTACGACGGAGCATCGAAGCTTTATTGTGGCAGATACGCCGGGGCATGAGGAATATACCAGAAATATGGCGGTTGGAGCTTCCTTTGCGGATCTGGCGGTCATTTTGATCGATGCTACACAGGGGGTTCTGGTGCAGACCAGACGGCATGCCAGAATCTGTTCCTTAATGGGAATTCGGCACTTTGTATTTGCGATCAACAAAATGGACCTCGTAGATTATGATGTAACGCGGTTTCATGAGATCGAGGCGCAGATCCGGGATCTGAAGGAGAGCCTTCATCTGAAGTATGTACAGCTGATTCCGGTGTCAGCGACCGTCGGGGATAATATTACGGAGAAGAGTCCGTATACCTTATGGTATGAGGGACCGACGCTGCTGCAGTTTCTGGAGACTGTGGATGTGGAGGAGCATATGGAGGAGACCGGTTTCTATATGCCGGTTCAGAGAGTGTGCCGTCCGGATCTGACATTTCGCGGCTTTCAGGGACAGATTGAGGCAGGAGAGATCCGGATCGGGGATTCCATTCGGGTGCTTCCGAGTGGGGAAGAGGCGCATGTGAGCAGCCTGTATATCGGGGATAAGGCTGTGGAAAGTGCGGAGAAGGGCCGTCCGGTCACGATCTGTCTGGATCGGGAAATGGATGTGTCCCGCGGCTGTGTCTTGGTGAAGAATTGTGATTTGAAGGTGGCGTCCGGCTGCAGAGCGACGATCCTCTGGATGGATGATGAACCATTTTATCAGGGGAAATCCTTCTTTGTGAAGTTAGGGACGAAGCTGATCCCGGGCGTTATCACACAGGTGCACCATACCGTTGATGTGAATACCGGGGATCCGGTCCATAAGGAAACGCTCAGTAAAAATGAGATCGCGGAGTGCAGCATTTCCTTTGTTAGCAGTATTGTGTTTGATGAATTCGCCGTCCATAAGACCATGGGGGAATTGATCCTGATCGACCGGGTGACGAATATGACCTCTGCCTGCGGTGTGGTAACTGCGGTGACGGATGAGCAGGAGAGACATATCCTGATCAATCGTGAGATGCGCGCAAGGATGAATATTCAGAAGGCGGTGATCGTGGAGCTTCCTGTGGATGATCTGACGCTCAGCCTGAAAGAGGTTCGTGAGGTGGAACGGATCCTGGCAATGCATGGTAGACATACCTATCTCTATCAGCCGAAGCATAAGGATCCTGTGGCGGAGATCGTCCGACATCTGCACCATGCTGGAATTGTGGTGCTGGTTGCCAATCGTTATGAGATGGATCTGTCGGAAATCGCGCAGGTGGTGCCGGAAGGAGCTTATATCAAGGATCTGCTTGCAACAGTTTCACCGGAGCCGGAGGCAATCGCAGAGGAGATTCTGCGGATCACGGAGAATCGTGATACACATTTTCATTGACAGAGAGAAAGTCAAGGACTACAATGTTATAGATGATTACGGTGTGAAAGAACACCGAATAGAGGGCTGTCAGGCAAGCCGTACAGGAAGGCCATGGAAGATGACAGACAAGAAGACGGATGATAATGACATTGTTAGTAAGAAGACAGATAAGGAAGGTGCGAAGAGATGGAAAAGAAGGATATTGATTGGTCATCACTGGGATTTGGATATGTTAAGACGGATAAGCGGTATGTATCCTGGTTTAAGAATGGTGCATGGGATGATGGCGCTTTGGTCGAGGATGATACGATCACAATGAGCGAGTGCGCAGGTGTTCTGCAGTATGCGCAGACAATTTTTGAGGGATTGAAGGCATATACCACTGAGGACGGACATATTGTATGCTTCCGGCCGGATTTGAATGCAGAGCGTCTGGAGCAGTCTGCAGCACGGTTGGAGATGCCGGTATTTCCGAAGGATCGTTTTATAGATGCGGTTGTTAAGACGGTAGAGGCAAATGAAGCATATGTACCGCCGTATGGTTCCGGTGCAACGCTTTATATTCGTCCGTATATGTTCGGATATAATCCGGTTATCGGTGTTAAGCCGGCAGATGAATATCAGTTCCGTGTATTTACAACACCGGTTGGTCCGTATTTCAAGGGCGGCGCGAAGCCGATCACGATCAAGGTTAGTGATTTTGACCGTGCGGCACCGCATGGAACCGGACATATCAAGGCAGGTTTGAATTATGCTATGAGCCTTCATGCGATTGTTACGGCGCATAAGGAAGGCTTTGATGAGAATATGTACTTAGATCCGGGAACCCGGACGAAGGTGGAAGAGACCGGCGGTGCGAACTTCTTATTTATCACCAAGGATAATAAGGTGGTAACACCGAAGTCTGACAGTATTCTTCCTTCTATTACAAGACGGTCTTTGATGTATGTGGCGGAGAAGTATCTTGGTCTTACGGTTGAGCATCGGGAGGTATACTTCGACGAACTGAAGGATTTTGCAGAGTGCGGTTTATGTGGTACGGCAGCGGTTATATCACCGGTTGGCAAGATTGTTAATCATGGCGAGGAGATCTGTCTGCCAAGCGGTATGGATGATATGGGACCGATCACCAAGAAGCTGTATGATACCTTGACCGGTATCCAGATGGGCAGGATGGAGGCTCCGGAAGGCTGGATTAAGGTTATTAAATAAGAAAAATGAGGGAATACTAATCGAAACGGGATCCGGCTGTTACCGATCCCGTTTTGTAACACAAGGCGGAAAGTCAGGATCATAATATGTTGGCTCCACAGGTAATCAAAGACATAGAACTGTTGACTGTTTCAGGCGGCACAGGACAATGAATCAGGAAGATGAAAAGGAGGTTAGTAACATGGCAGTAGTTCATATTCATGGAACAGAGGAATTTGAGAAGGAAGTATTACAGGCGGATCAGAAGGTATTGGTGGATTTCTGGGCAACCTGGTGCGGTCCGTGCCAGATGGTAGGACCGATCGTAGAGGAGCTGTCGAATGAAATGGAAGATGTGAAGGTTGTGAAGGTGGAAGTGGATGAGAATCCGGATCTGGCCAGACAGTACCGTGTAATGTCTATTCCGATGCTTGCAGTATTCAAAGACGGTGAGCTGGCTAAGAAGCAGGTTGGCGCACTTCAGAAGCCGGAGCTTCAGAAGTTTATAGAGGAAGCGTAGGTATTTTATATATGTATGATGTAGTGATCGTAGGTGCCGGAACGGCCGGTATGTCTGCGGCTATCTATGCCAGACGGGCAGGCAAGACGGTACTGATGTTAGAGGAAGCGATGTATGGTGGTCAGATCATCAATGCGTCGGAAGTAGAGAATTATCCGGGAATTCAGAAGATCCCGGGCTATCAATTTGCCAATGACCTGCATGCGCAGGCGATGGCGTTGGGAGCAGAGCAGGTAACGGCATCTGTGACCGGAATTGAAGACCATGAAACGTATAAGACCATACAGGCGGGAGATACGTCTTACGAGGCGAAGACCGTGATCCTTGCGACCGGAGCGAAGAACCGGAAGATTGGCATGGAGCAGGAAGAACGTCTGGTGGGGATGGGAATCTCTTATTGCGCTACCTGTGATGGTGCATTCTACAGAGGAAGAACGGTGGCAGTATACGGAGGCGGCAATACGGCGCTTGGTGATGTGGAATATCTTGCCAATCTGTGTGAGAAGGTCTATCTGATCCATCGGAGAGACAGCTTCCGTGGGAATGCGATCCTGGTAGACCGCCTGCAGAAGAAGGAGAATGTGGAATTCTTAACGAATCGGATCATTGTGGATCTGATCGGGGAGGATCAGCTGGACGCCTTGAAGCTGCAGAACGTAGTTACCAAAGAGGAACAGGAGCTTCCGGTGGAAGGGCTGTTTATTGCCATCGGGCAGGAGCCGGCCAATGCGGTATTTGCGCCGTTAGTTACATTAGACGATTACGGCTATATTGAGGCGGGTGAGGATTGCAAGACCAATGTGGCAGGCATTTATGCGGCAGGCGATTGCCGGACGAAGCAGGTCAGACAGCTGACAACGGCGGCAGCAGATGGTGCAGTTGCGGCACTGGCAGCAGTCGAGTTCGTGAATGAACTGGATGCAGCGTCATAAAGATTGAGCAGGATTGCACTATATGATTTATTTGAGTGATTAGAGCGACAAAGGATGATACTTTGGATCACTAAGAATTAGTAAAATTAGAAATCATAGATAATGATTAGGAAGGATTGAGGGAACAATGACATTAGAAGTATTACAGAAGGATATGATGGCAGCGATGAAGGCCAGAGATAAGGAACGGAAGGACAGTATATCGGCTCTCGTCTCCGCTGTGAAGAAGGCTGGAATTGATGCCGGATGCAGGGATAATATTCCGGAGGATATGGTGAATCAGGTCATCATGAAGGAGATCAAGAGCGTGAAGGAACAGATCGATACCTGTCCGGAGAGCCGCAAGGATCTGCTTGATCAGTATCAGGCAAGATATGCGGTATTTCAGGAGTATGCACCTTCGATGATGTCGGAGGAAGAGGTAGAAGCATTCCTGAAGGACAAGTTTGCGGATCTGATCGCTGGCAAGAATAAGGGAATGATCATGAAGACAGTTATGCCGGAACTGAAAGGAAAGGCAGATGGCAAGGTGATCAATCAGGTGGTTGCCCGCCTGTGCCAGTAGGAGTCCCCATGGCGCTTCAGGAACGATCTACTTATATGTTCCCTGTCAGCTGCTCAGCGGAAGAGGTCGAGGAGCTGATGCAGAACTGGCTGACGGAACATCATTTTGAATATGTTGATGAATCGGGACATGCCCGGTATCAATGTCACAGACGCTGCCTGGAATATCGTATGGAGAAGGATCAGGTTATACTGGAGGTCTATCTGAAGCAGCGGAATCGGACGATTGGTCTGGAAAACGGATTGGTCGGGATGATGGATGCGATGTCATATATCAATATTCTGACGCCGCTGTTTACGGAGCTGAATGATCGAGGCTAATGATGTAATGATAAAGAAATGCCTGCAGGGACTTTTGTATACAGATCACGTATGATATTGGAAGAGGATATTGAAAAACGAGGAATAGAACCAGACGTCCTATTCCTCATTTTTTAGTTTTAGATAAATCCGTATGGTATCAAAGAACATATCCAGGATATCGAATATTCGAATATGAGATGCGCCATTTTCTGCGCCATGTGTGTAATTCACGGTAACCGGCATCTCGATGATGTCAAAGCCATAAGCCGATGCGCGTGCAAGTAATTCAATATCGAATGCGTATCCTGTGGTTTCCAGCATGTCGGCGATAGGCTTTAAGATGTCCGCACGGAACAGCTTGATCCCGGTCTGGGTATCCTTCAGATCCAGATGGAACAGGAGCTTCAGGAGAAAGTAATATCCATAGCTCATGATCTTGCGAAGCGGCGGATAGTCGATCCTGGAATCCTTATGGAGCTTGGATCCGATAACGATCTCTGCATTCTGTTCAAGGATAGTATGCAGAAATCCTTCTAACTGCTCTACCGGAAGATCCAGGTCCGCATCCAAAAATGCGATGTATTCTCCGGAAGCATAGCGAATGCCTTCTTTGATGGCGCCGCCTTTCCCCCGATTCACATGGTAGTTGACCAGCTTGATCGCCCGGTCATTCCTTCGTGCCCGCATGATCTCTTCAAAGGTGCGATCGGAGCTTCCGTCATTCACCACGATGATCTCGTAGCTTGGGCAGAAATCGGCAACTACACTGCTGATGTGAATTAAATTGTCATGAATAACTGCGGCCTCGTTATATGCCGGAACAATAACGGACAGCACGGTTGATGATGGTTGCATTAATAGCGGCTCCTATAATGATATGTCACTATTATAATATGGTGTCAGCATTTGTTCAAGAACGGATTTACACATAATATATGATCGTAATTGCGGATGATTCAGGAAAATGTATGGCAGCTTACAGGTGGCTAAGGGAAGAAATGATCATGGATTACCGGCTGATTGGGCGGTCTGATGAAAAAAATCGATCAAGAATTGCAAACTTCGCAAGAATCGACTAGACGAATGAAGAAAATAGCGTTATAATGGTATATATTTATGGGAATTGGAGGGCATAAGAACATGAGATTAGTAACACGTTCGGATTTTGACGGTCTTGCATGTGGTGCACTATTGAAGGAAGCAGGTATTATAGATTCATGGATGTTTGCGCATCCGAAGGATTTACAGGATGGTTTGATTCCGGTAGATGAGAATGACTGCCTTGCCAATGTGCCATATGTAGAGGGATGCGGATTATGGTTCGATCATCATTCCAGTGAATTTGAGCGTCAGCAGTTAGAGGGTAAGTATAAGGGCGAGAGCCGTATCACACCTTCCTGCGCACGTATTATCTATGAGTATTACGGTGGTAAAGAGAGATTTCCTCAATTTGATGATATGATGGAGGCTGTTGATAAGGTGGATTCCGGTAATCTTACAGTAGATGAGGTTATGAATCCGAAGGGCTGGATTTTAGTTGGATTCCTGATGGATCCGAGAACCGGTCTCGGAAGATGGAGACAGTTCACCATTTCCAATTATCAATTGATGGAGAAGCTGATGGATGCCTGCCGTACAATGACGACAGAGGAGATTCTGCAGCTGTCCGATGTTCAGGAGCGTATCGAGGTATATAACGAGCAGACCGAGAAGTTCAAGGAGATGGTTACCAAGTATACCAGAGTGGAAGGTAATGTAATTATTTCCGATCTTCGCGGCGTTGATCCGATCTATACCGGCAACCGGTTCATGATCTACAGTATGTATCCGGAACAGAATATCTCTGCATGGATCGTAAGCGGTCGTGGTGGTAAGGGATGTTCGGCAGCAGTTGGTTACAGCATTCTGAATAAGACTAGTGATGTGAATGTCGGAAGTCTGATGTTGAAGTACAACGGCGGCGGACATAAGAAGGTTGGTACCTGTCAGTTCACCGATGAGAATATGGAGACCGAGCTTCCGAAGATGTTAGCTGAGCTTTGTGAGATGGCTAATGCAAAGTAACAGATACATTTGACATGAAAAGAATGTTACATAGGGATTGTTAGCCCGAAATGGAGAATTGAGCAGGGAGATCATCTCCCTGCTCGTTTTCTCTTATGCTGGTTTTCTTGACACAAGCTATCGTTCATGGGCATTTGCTGAAGGGCACAGCACTAGATTATGAAAGAATGCTCATTTCCTTGAAACAGGTAAAATGAGGGTCTGTCAGATCAACAGATAATGGATAGGATAAAGGATTAAAAACAGGAGCTGTTACTACATGCGGGAATTAAAGGTCATCGCACATATTCATACGGACTTTCATTATAAGTTCGGGATTCCGCGTCAGAGCGGGCTGGTGGAACAGGTGCAGGGAAAGATCGTATTTGAGCCGGAATACAGGAATCCGGATGCCGTTCGTGGATTAGAGGATTTCTCACATATCTGGCTGCTCTGGGAGTTCTCGAAGGCGCGGAAGGAGGACGGCTGGTCGGCGACGGCGGCACCTCCGCGTCTGGGTGGGAAGGTACGGAAAGGGGTCTTTGCGACAAGATCACCATACCGTCCGAATTCCATCGGCTTATCCTCGGTCCGGTTAGAGTGTATTGAGCAGGATGAGAAGCTGGGACCGGTGCTTTATGTATCCGGTGTGGATCTGCTTGACGGAACCCCAATCTATGATATTAAGCCGTATCTTGCCTACACAGACAGTCATCCGGAGGCGGTAGACGGCTTTGCCGGCGAGGTGGTAGATTATGAACTTAAGGTCCGGTTCCCGGAAGAACTTCAGAACATACTTCCGGAGGAGATACGAGGCGTTGTGACCGAACTGCTCCGGCAGGATCCGAGACCGAAGACGGAAGAAGCCGTAGACAAGGAATACCGGATGTATTACGGAGACTATGACATCTGGTTCCATGTGGAGGAGCAGACGGCAGTCGTGCATCAAGTGATTCGTGTTGCGGATAATTAGACGGCAGTCGTGCATCAAGCAATCCGTGTTTCGGATAATTAGACGACAGTTTTGCATGAAGTGATATGTATGCGATAACCAGACGGCAGTTTTGATCAGGCAGCGTGTGTTGGCAGAAGCAATAATCAGAATGTATGATCATTTACAGAAGGAGAATAAAGTATGCTGAATTTCAAAGACTCATTTTTTACCCAGCTTTTTCATTCCCTGGACAACAATTCAACGATCATGGCGGTTGATGAGAACGGTGAATATCGGCCGATCTGGTGTTCCGGAGAGTACGCCGAGATGATGGAGGGAGAGGCAGAGGAGTGTATCCGTTATGAGGCGTCGGAGGAGAATGTGTCTGTCCATCCGGAGGATAAGGATGAGGTTGCTTATCTGTTCAATAACCAGAAGACCAGAGACGGCAAGAACTCTTTGACGATCCGCAAGCTCACACTGAAAGGAAATGAGATATGGGTAAATGTGCACTTTGCTTTTGTCAAGGATGAAGGGGATACAGTATGCATATTGCAGCTATACGGATGCGAAGACGATCCCGATCATTGCTATGACAGCCAACGCCTTTGACGAAGATGTTCAGCGGTCTCTGCAGGCGGGTATGAATGCCCATTTGTCCAAGCCTGTTGAGCAGGATAAGCTGTTCCTCACACTGGGAGAACTGATAAAGGGGTAGATATTAAAATTCGTTCTTGACAAGTTGGTCTATAAGGTTTAGACTTAAGTAAAGGTCTAAAGCTTATAGACCATTTTTTAATTGTTTGAATGATCGGAGGTACGTGTTATGGAGAAGTTGACAACGGCAGAACTGAAACTGATGCAGATCATATGGGAAGCGGATCTTATCGGTTCCGGCGAGCTTGTGAAGGAAGCGGCTTCCCGCCTGGAATGGAAAAAATCAACAACCTATACGATCTTGAAGAAATTGATCGAAAAGGGTGTGGCGGTCAATGAGGACAGTGTGATCTCTCCTACAGTCAGCAATTCGGAATACTATGACAGCCGGAGAAGTATGGCATTGGATACTTTTTTTTCCGGATCGCTGCCGGAGTTCGTGCTGGCATTTTGCAGAGAACGTAAGCTAAGCCGCGCCGAGATTGATGAGTTGGAGAAGATGATCGCAGAGTATAAGGAGGAGCTGGATGATTAGAGATATTGTTCTCTCTTTGATAGAGCGGATATTCCTGTTTTATTATGATTCCGTGTTGGTTACGGGAGTACTTCTGGGGCTTGTTCTGTTGGTCCGGTATCTTCTTCGTAAGCGGTCCAAGCGGCTGATCTGTCTTGTGTGGGGAATCCTGTTGATCCGTTTGCTCGTGCCGGTTACGTTCCGGACGGAATACGGACGGATACCGGGGATTTCTGAACTGATGGGACTGGAAAGTGCGCTTAATAGCCGGACAGAGGATGGAAAGAATTCCTATTTGGACTGGTATGGAAGCCGGTCTGGAGACATAGATCCGAGTGGAGCTTTGGATGGTGACGGAGTCTCGGAGGATAATAGAAATGTGGCTGGAAACGGGAACGTGTTGGAGGATCACACGACGGAATATGACCTGGATAATACAAGGATTGATAGCAGGGATAGAGATAATGATCCTGCAGATAAGGCGCGATCAGAGTCCGGAGAATCTGAAGCTTTCGGTATATTCGGATCGTCAGCAGCTTTCAGTATATTCGGATCGTCAGCTTGGAAATCGGAAGATATTCGGGTAAGGCTTATAGGTATTCTTAGTGTAGTCTGGCTGATCGGGGCAGCGGGACTAATAATCCGCTACAGGATGCGGATCCGAAGACTGCACACGAAGGCTCGCTTCGCGATCAGACATCACTCTGAAAAAGATGTCTATATATGGCCGGATGAGACCGGGGCATGTGTATTGGGGTTGATTCACCCTATCATCTATCTTCCGTTCGGTCTGACCAAGGTGGAAGAAGCAATCATACTCCGCCATGAGCGGGCGCATATCAAGCGGAGAGATTATATATTGGTCACAGGGTATCTGACTGCGCTGATCCTCAATTGGATGAATCCGCTTGTCTGGGCGGCTTACTATCTATGCAAGGAGGATATCGAGATGGCCTGCGACGAGGAGGCGCTTTTCGGCACGGATATCTCATTTCGTCAGACATATGCGAGACTTCTGCTTGCATATACATCTGGCAGTAAGAATCCGGCGTTATTATCGTTCGGTTACGGGAATCTGAAGAAGCGGTTTGAGCGGATCGGAAGGAGGTATTCTATGAGAAAATGGCAGAAGGCAGTGACAGTTGTTCTGTCGGTGTTGGTGATTCTTCTGGGTGCGGCAGCATGCGGAACGACGGGGGACGATCAAAGAAATGATGGTGGAGAGCAGCATGAGATCTTATATCCGGAAGCGATTCCTCTTGGCGCGGACCTGCCGGTATTCGATTATGTTGACGGAGAGAAAGTAATTTTCCATGATTACGCCAGACTTTATGTATATGATATAGAAGTTGGCGGGATTGTTGATGTACAGGATCTGGAACCGTATGACCTGAATCATACGCAGGGAGATGAAGCAGTCTTTTTCTCTGTTAATGCAACCGGGGATAGGGTATATATTACGAATACGTCCGAGACAATTGCTTATACATATTATGTGAATTCTAATTCACTGAAGGAAGGGTTCGCACAGCATGAACCGATGTGGCAGGGAGAGCCTGCGGAGAATGTGAAGGACATCGATGGCTATACACAGGTTGGATCAGCCCATCAGATGGATGGTATTATCTATTATCTCGCTTTGTCAAGTACAGATCCGGATAACGCATCACAAGCAGAATCTGATATATCGGATGAACAAGAAGGAGCGGCAAAGGGTTTGTCTATGCTTCTAAGTTTGGTTCGGATCGAGGGGGATGCAGTGGATCTATATCCGATAATACGCTATTCCGGGACGGATAATATTGGTGAAGGAGAGATATTGGGGCAGAATTATGAAAGAGAGAGGATGGAGACGCAGGACAATGATAACGCAGGGGTGATCACTGAGACTGAGAGAATGATCGCTGAAAATGAGAGTATGATTGCTGAGAATGAGAGTATGACTTCAAAGAATGAAGTGCAGCAATCATCAGAAGATTTGCATATGCTGGATTCTTCCTTTGATACAGATTATATTCTGGTGGAAGATACCGTTGTGGAGAATGATTATTTTCATCTGACGATTCCGGAAGAACTGGTCGGGAAGCTCGGTTACGCAATGGTGATTCGTGGCGGTGGATATGGAGTTACATTTTTTGCGGACGATATGAGAGATTACGGTGGAATCCTATATGGTTTATCCTATGACGGAGAAAGGGCAGAGGCTTATCATTTGGCAGAACCTGCGAATACGCAGTGCCGCGCAGAGGATCTGGAGAGGTATCTTGAATATCAAAAGCTGCTGAAGGATGCCATTCAGAACAGCTATGTACCTAATAATAGTAATTTCACTGGGACTATTTGATAGAAGCGGACTTCATCAGTATAATGGAATCTCGTATTCTGATAACCATAACAATCTGAATCTTAGATTATAGCAATGATAATAATCTTAATCTACACTGGCCATAATAACCTAACAATAACTTCTGAATCTCGATGGTTGACTGCAATTTACGGTTGATATATAATGATTAAGTATATGTAAAGGAGAATAACCATGAGTATTAAGAACATTTATCGTGATCATACAATTGACGAAATTACAGAGGCAAGTGTCGGAGAGACTATGCGTGTGGCCGGATGGATCGAAAATATCCGGGATCATGGCGGCGTGTCCTTTGTGGATCTGAGAGATATGTATGGTGTGTTACAGGTAGTTATGCGTGATACCAGTCTGCTGGATGGTCTGACCAGAGAGGATTGCGTATCGATCGAAGGTGTGATGCAGCATCGTGCAGAGGAAGATTATAATGATAAGATAGCGACCGGAACGATTGAGTTGGAAGCACATTCCGTTGATGTTCTCGGTAAGGTGTACAAGCAGGTGCCGTTTGAGATCATGACCTCGAAGGAGACCCGTGAGGATGTCCGGTTGAAGTATCGTTATCTGGATCTTCGGAATAAGAAGGTGAAGGATAATATTATTTTCCGTTCACAGGTGATCAGCTTCCTTCGTCAGAAGATGACGGAAATGGGCTTCCTGGAGATTCAGACTCCGATCCTGTGTGCTTCTTCTCCGGAGGGTGCCAGAGATTATATCGTACCGTCCCGTAAGTTCAAGGGTAAGTTCTATGCTCTTCCACAGGCACCGCAGCAGTACAAGCAGCTGCTTATGGTGTCCGGTTTTGATAAGTATTTTCAGATCGCGCCTTGCTTCCGTGACGAGGATGCGAGAGCAGACCGTTCGCCGGGCGAGTTCTATCAGCTGGATTTTGAAATGAGCTTTGCTACACAGGAGGATGTATTCAAGGTAGGCGAGGAGGTCTTATCCGAGACATTTAAGAAGTTTGCGCCGGAGGGCTATCAGGTTACAGAAGCGCCTTATCCGGTAATCAGCTATAAGGATGCCATGTTACAGTTCGGTACGGACAAGCCGGATCTTCGGAACCCGCTTCGGATCATTGATCTGTCCGAGTTCTTCCAGAGATGCTCCTTTAAGCCGTTCCATGGCAAGACCGTTCGTGCGATCAACGTACATGCGAAGCTTTCCAAGGGTCAGCATGAGAAGATGTTGAAGTTCGCGACCGGAATCGGTATGGGCGGTCTCGGATATCTGGAGGTATTAGAGGATAAGACCTATAAGGGACCGATTGACAAGTTCATTCCGGATGATATGAAGCAGGAGATCGCTGAACTGGCGGGCTTGCAGCCGATGGATACCATATTCTTCATTGCAGATACGGAGGCAAAGGCAGCAGAGTATGCCGGTCAGATCATGACAGAGCTTGCCAACCGCCTGGATCTGTTGGAGAAGAATGCATATCGGTTCTGCTATGTCAATGATTTTCCGATGTATGAATATGACAAAGAAGAGAAGAAGATGATCTTCACGCACAATCCGTTCTCTATGCCGCAGGGTGGTTTAGAGGCATTGGAAACGAAGACGCCGGAAGAGATTCTTGCATATCAGTATGATATCGTATGTAATGGTGTGGAGCTGTCTTCGGGCGCTGTCCGGAATCATGATATGAAGATCATGACCAAGGCATTTGAAATTGCCGGATATTCCGAAGAAGATCTGAAGGAGAAGTTCGGAGCATTGTATAATGCATTCCAGTTTGGTGCACCGCCGCATGCGGGTATGGCGCCGGGCGTTGACCGAATGATCATGCTGCTCCGCAACGAGGAGAATATCCGTGAAGTAATCGCCTTCCCGATGAATGGTAATGCCCAGGATCTGATGTGCGGCGCACCGGGGGATGTGACCGAGCAGCAGCTGCGGGAAGTGCACATCAAGGTAAGACAGTAGGATCTTCGCCTATTTATAAGTAGTATTATAGCATATAAGTGACGCAACATCGAAGGGCTTGCATGCCCCACAATGCTGCGTCATTTTATAAGCTATAATCATTTTTTTATTAGAAATCAACATTTTGATGGGTGAATTCCTTAATAATGGATTGCTCGATAAAACGATGTCAAGAATTATTCATAATATTGTTTGACTTCTTCGAGAGTAACCTTTGAATAATTAGGATCCTGATGAATGCGTTCCAATATAGCTTCAGGAGAAGGCAAGAAGTCTTTTAAGAAACGGATAGAAGATGCGAGTCCTTGTTCGAGTCCCTGTTCGAGCCCTTGGTCGAGTCCCTGTTCAAGTCCTTGTTCCAATCCGTCCTCATAAGAATCCCTTTTTTCATATTCGATTTGTTTCTCAAATGTATAATCCAATGTCATAACCTTGGTCACCTCCGCCCTGTGGGTTTTTAGGAAATCTTCCAATATATGCCGGTCAATGCAGATATCAATTCCCTGCTGAATGGCAAGCTCTAAAGGACTGCCAGATGCTAACAGCTTTCTTATGGTATCGACCAGAATCATATATTCTCTTAAGACCCTGCATTTTGTAAGGACTGCCGGATGGATATCC